>NZ_MRUJ01000058.1:0-58069 GCF_002099325.1 Frankia sp. KB5
GCGGGCTGTCGCTGTCCTGGGACGTCCGCCGCGGGGTCCTGCCGGACGGGCTGGCCGAGGCCGCCTTCGGCTCCTACGTCGAGGCGGTGCGCCGGCTCGCCGCGGACCCGGCCGTGTGGACGGGCCCGGCCCCGGTGACCCTGCCGGACGCCCAGCGCGCCGCCCGCCGGGCGGTGAACGACACCACGGGCCCGGTGCCGGGCGGGCTGCTGCACGAGGGGGTCCTGGCCCAGACCGCGCGGACCCCGGACGCCGTCGCCGTGAGCTCGGCGCGGCGCGACCTGACCTACCGGGAGCTCGCCGCCGAGGCGCGCGCCGTCGCCGCCCGCCTCACCGCCGCCGGAGTCGGGCCGGCCGAGCCGGTGGCGGTCGGCATGGACAAGGGCTGGGAGCAGATCGTCGGCGTGCTGGGGGTGCACCTGGCCGGTGCCGCCTACCTGCCGGTTGACACCAGCCAGCCGGCCGCGCGGCGGGCGGCGATCCTCACCGACGCCGGGGTGCGCGTGCTGCTCACCCAGCCGTGGCTGGCCGAGTCCGCGGGCTGGCCGGCCATTATCGAGGTCCTCGATGTCACGGCGCCCACCGGACCCGCCCCGGCCACCCCGACCGACACAGACCTGGTGGCTGGGAACCCGCCGGCCGACCCGGGCGACCTGGCCTACGTGATCTACACCTCGGGCTCGACCGGCACCCCCAAGGGCGTGATGATCAGCCACCGGGCCGCGCTCAACACGGTCGTCGACATCAACAGCCGGTTCAAGGTCGGGCCGGGTGACGCGGTGCTCGGGCTGGCCAGCCTCGGCTTCGACCTGTCGGTCTACGACGTGTTCGGCCCGCTGTCCGTCGGTGCGCGGCTGGTGCTGCCCGAGGCCGACCGCCGCGCCGACCCGTCGCACTGGGCGGAGCTCGTCCGCGGCGCCGGGGTGACGATCTGGAACTCGGTGCCCGGCCAGCTGCAGATGCTCGCCGAGTTCCTGCGCTCCGCGCCCGAGGTTGAGGCCGGCCTGCCGACGCTGCGTCTCGCGATGCTGTCCGGGGACTGGATCCCGGTGCCGCTGCCCGACGAGATCCGCCGGCTCGTGCCCGGGCTCGCCGTCGTCAGCCTCGGCGGCGCGACCGAAGGCGCGATCTGGTCGATCGTGCATCCCATCGGCGTCGTCGACCGCGGCCGACCGAGCATCCCCTACGGCACGCCACTGGCCAACCAGACCTTCCACGTGCTCGACCCGGCGATGCGTGACCGGCCGGACTGGGTACCCGGCGAGCTGTACATCGGCGGCACGGGGGTCGCCCTCGGCTATCTCGGGGACGCCCGGCGCACCGCCGAGCGGTTCGTGGACCATCCGGTCACCGGTGAACGGCTCTACCGGACCGGTGACCTGGGCCGCTACCACCCCGACGGCAGCATCGAGTTCCTCGGCCGGGAGGACGACCAGGTCAAGATCCGCGGCTACCGGATCGAGCTGGCCGAGGTGGAGACGGCTGTCCTCGCCAACCCCCAGGTCGGGGCGGCCGCGGTCGTCGTCGACGACACCGGCCCGTCCGGGCGCCGGCTCGCGGCCTTCGTCGAGCCGGCCCACCTCACCGATGACGACCTCCGCGCGGCGTACTTCCCGGCCACGGACGCGCAGGCGGCCGGCGACGACGCGGCCGAGGCGGCACACCGCGACGCCACGGGCGACGCGAACGGCGACGCGGAGCCGGTCGACCCGCGTGCGCTCGACCGGTTCCTGGCTGCCATGGACGACGTCGCGCTCGGCCTGATGGCCCGCACCCTCGCCGACGAAAGCCTGCCCGCCCGACCGGCGCCGCTGGATCCCGAGGCCGTGTGCGCGGGGCTGCGGGCCACCCCGACCAGCGCGCATGTCGTCCGGCGCTGGCTGCGCGCGCTCGTGGACACCGGCCGGCTCGACCCGGCCACCGGAGCTCTGGCGGCGGGCACCGTGCCGGACGACGGCCAGCTCGCCGCGCTGTGGAAGGAGTTGGACGACGCCGAGGCGGCGGTCTCCTACGGCACCGACCTTGTCGAGGTGATGCGGACCTGCGCCGCGCACCTGCCCGCGCTGGTCAGCGGTGAGCTCGACATCCGGGCACTGCTGTTCCCCGGCGCCGACACCGATGTGCTCGCCGCCGCCTACCGGGACAACCTCGCCCTGCGGCACCTGCACCGCGGGGCGGTCGCGGGGGCCCGGCGGATCGCCGCGCTGCACGCCGCCGGGCCCCGCGCCGACGAGCCGCTGCGGGTTCTGGAGGTCGGCGGCGGGGTGGCGGCCACCACCGCCGAGCTGGTGCCGGCGCTCGCCGAGTTCGGCGTCGACTACCTCTACACCGACCCGTCGCGGTTCTTCGTCCGGGAGGCGGAGCCGCGTTTCCTCGACTTTCCCTGGGTCCGGTTCACGGTGTTCGACCCGGCGGTGGACCCACGCCCGCAGGGGCTCACCCCGAACTCCTTCGACGTCGTCGTCTGCCCCAACGTGCTGCACAGCGCCTCCGACATACCGGGCATGCTGGCGACGCTGACCGAGCTGCTCGCGCCGGGCGGCTGGCTGCTGGTCATGGAGAACGCCCGGGACGACCACCATCCGCTGCTGGTCTCGCTGGAGTTCCTGGAAGCGACGTCCGGCCCCCGCACCGACCTGCGGGCCGCCGCCGGCCAGTCCTTCCTGACCGACCCGCAGTGGGCCGCGGTGCTCGCGGACGCCGGTGCCGACGTCGCGGCGRCACTGCCGTACGAGGACCATCCGCTGCACCGCACCGGCCAGCGTCTCTTCCTGGCGCGGACCAAGACCGACCGGGTGCCGGTCAGCCCGGTGACACTCGCCCGGCACACCGCCGACCAGCTGCCGGAGTACATGGTCCCCGCCGCCTGGCAGGTCGTCGACGCGCTGCCGCGGACCGGCAACGGCAAGACCGACCGGGCCCGGCTCACCGGCTGGCTGCCGCAGGCCGACAGCTCCGCGGCGGGGGCCGGCCGCTCCGCGGAGCCGGCGGACGTGCTGGAGAGCCAGCTCGCYGGTCTGTGGGCCGAGCTGCTCGGGGTCGCGCGGATCGGCCGGCACGACGACTTCTTCGCCCTCGGCGGCGACTCGCTGCTCGTCGCCCGGATGGTCGGYCAGGTCCGCGAGCGGATCCCGGACGTCGTCGCGCTGGAGTGGGAGGTGGTCCTGCGTCACCTGCTGCGCCAGCCGACCGTCGCGGCACTCGCCGAGTTCCTGCGCACGGCGACCGCGCTCGGCCCGGCGGGCCGGGACGGCGGCGCAGGCACGGGCGCGGGCTCGGGCTCGGGTGGGCCCGGCGGCGCCACCGGCTCCGCCCTGGTGGAGCTGCACGGGGACGGTCTCGCCGACCCGGCCGCACCGATCACCGTGCTGGTGCATGCCGGCACCGGCACGCTGATGCCCTACCGCGCACTCGTCACCGAGATCCGCCGGCGCTCCGCGGGCACCGCCGCCCTGATCGGGCTGGAGGTCCCCGACCTGAACGCCTACCTGGACGCGGAACCCACCGGGCAGGTCGAGGCGCTCGCCGCCGGGTACGTGCGCGGGCTGCTCGACCTGCCGCGCGACGCCACCGGCCACCGGGAGATCCACCTCGTCGGCTACTGCCTGGGCGGTCTGATCGCCCTCGAGGTCGCCCGCGGCCTCGCCGAGGCCGGGGTCCCACCCGCGTCGCTGACCGCGATCAGCTCGCACAGCCCGCGGTTCCGGCTCGACGACGCCCTGCTCGCCGAGTACTCGTTCGCGGTGATGATGGGCATCAACCCGCCCGACATCGGCTTCCCCGCGGACGAGACGGAGGTCGCCCGGGCCAGCGAGGCGGTGCTCGCCGACACCCCCGGGGTGCTGCGCGACGGCGGGATGGCCGAGCTGAACGGGCCGTTCACCGACATCGCGGCCCGGTTCCGGGAGCTTGCGGACACCCCGCGCGAGGAGCGCGTCGAACGGATGTGCCGGGCGGTCCCCGCCTCCGCCGGCATGTACACCCCGGAGCACATGACCCGGCTGCTGCGCACCTTCCAGCAGAGCGTGTTCTCGATCAGCCGCTACCTGCCGGAACCGTACGCCGGCGACGTCACGTTCCTGCGCCACAGCGGGACGTATCCCTTCCCCGGCAGCAAGGAGGCGGTGACCGCGCAGTGGGAGGAGGTCTGCCTCGGCGACCTGCGCATCATCGACGTCCCCGGCGACCACTTCACCTGCCTGTCCGTCGAGCACTCCCCCGGCGTGCTCCGCCTGGTCGGCGGGCTCACCTCCGGCGCGGTGACCCGATGAAGGGGCGTGTCGTCGGGGTGCTCGGCGCGACCGGCATGGTCGGCCAGGGCGCGGCGGTGGAGCTGCGCAGGCTCGGCGCCGACCGGCTGCGGCTCGGGGCCCGCCGGCCCGACGCGCTGCGCCGACTCGTCGACGAGCGGCTCGACGGCCGGGGTGAGGTGCGGCCGGCCGACGCCACCGACCCACAGAGCCTGGCCGCGTTCTGCTCCGGCTGCGACATCGTGATCAACTGTGCCGGGCCGACCTACCTGCTGAAGGAGACCGTCGCGGCCGCGGCCGTGGCGGCCGGCGCGCACTGCGTCGACGTCGCGGGCGACGACCCGGCCCATGAGCGGATGGTCGCGCGGGGCCTGGCCGGCACCGACCGCACGGTCGTGTTCTCCGCCGGGGTGCTCCCCGGGCTGTCCAGCGTCCTCCCGCGTTGGCTGGCGCGCGCCTTCGACCGCCCCGAGACCCTGACCGCCCACGTCGGCGGGCGGGAGCCGTGTTCCCCGCTGGTCGCGGAGGACATGCTGCTGTCGCTGCGGACCGGCGGGGCGGACGGAGCCGCGTTCGGGGAGGCGCTGGCCGCCTGGCGGGCCGGCCGGCGTCGCTCCCGGGCGCTGCGCGCCACCGAGCGGACCCGGGCACCGGGCTTCCCCGGCCCGGTCGCCGCCACCCCGTTCCTGTCGGCGGAGACCGAGCGCCTCGCCCAGGTCCTGGCCCTCACCGACGTCGACTGGTTCAACGTCCACCCGGGCAGCGCGGTTCGGGCCGAGATGCTGCGGCTGCCGCACTATCTGGCCGAGGCCTCCGGTTCGGCCGGGGCCGCTGATCGGGCCGGGGGCGGCGGGGCCGGGGAGTCGCTGGGGGTCCGGCTCGCCCGGGCCGCCGACCTCGACCTCGCCGGGCGCAGCCCGTTCTACGCGATGGCCTTCGCGATGACCGGGCAGGTCGCCGGCGGCCCCACGGGACGGACCGTCGTGCTGCGGACCGCCAGCAGCTACCACCTGACCGGCCTGGTCGGGGCGCTGGCCGCCGAGCGGGTGCTCGCCGGGGACGTCCGGTCCGGCCTGCACTTCGCCGCGGACGTCCTCGACCCGGACCTGGTCGTCGACGGGCTGCGCGCCGCGTCGGCCTCGTTCTCCCTGTCGCTGACCGTCTCGGACACCGCCCAGGCCCGCCGCGACGAGCGTTCGCCGGCGAAGGCCAGCCCGGACCTGCCGGCGGAGGACCTGGTCGAGGAGGGCGTGCTGTGACTCCACCCACCCCACCCGCGCGGCTCACCCCACCCGCGCAGCCCACTCCGTCACCGCGCCCCCTGCGGGTCGTCGTGTGCGGTACGAACTTCGGTCGGCTGTACGCGGAGGCGGTACGCGCGCTGCCCGAGGAGTTCACGCTGGCCGGGGTGCTCAGCCGCGGCAGCGCCTACTCCCGCGCCTACGCCGACCGGCTCGGGGTCACGCACCTCGACGCCGTCGAGAACCTGCCCGACGACGTCGACCTGGCCGTCGTGGCCGTGGGGTCGACGGTGTCCGGCGGGGCCGGCAGCGAGCTGGCCGGCGCGCTGCTGCGCCGTGGGGTGCACGTGCTGCAGGAGCACCCCGTGCACCCCACGGAGCTGCTGGCCCAGACCCGGCTGGCCCGCACCGCCGGCGCGCAGTACCAGGTCAACACGCACTACCACCAGGTCGAACCGGTCCGGCGTTTCCTCGCAGCCGCCGCCCGGCTGCGCGCCGCCGAGCCGGTGCGGTTCGTCGACGCGGCCACGTCCGTGCACGTCCTGCTGCCGCTGCTGGACATCCTCGCCCGTGCCCTCGGCGGGGTCCGCCCCTGGAGCCTGGAGCCGACGGACGGCGCGGCGGTCCCGGGCTCGACTCCCCCGGACGCCGGGGGCCGGGGGCTGCGGGCGCTGGCCGGGCAGCTCGGCGGTGCCGCCGTCCACCTGCGGGTGCACAACGAGCTCGACCCGCACGACCGGGACAACCAGGCCCTGCTGTGGCACCGGGTGGCGCTCGGCACCAACGCGGGGGTACTCACCCTCGCCGACACCCACGGACCGGTGCTGTGGAACCCGCGGCTGCACGGCCGGCGCGACGCCGACCGCCGGCTGGTACTCGACAGCCCGGCCGCCGACTCCGACTACCTGGACCAGCCCAGTACCGCGACGCTGCCCGGCACCGAGCCGCTCCGGCAGCGCGACGTCGTCGGCGGGCTGTGGCCGCGAGCGATCCGGCGCGCGCTGCGCGCCTTCGCCGCCCGGATCGACGCCGGTGCGGACCCGCTGCCCGCCGCCCAGTTCGACCTGTCGGTCGCCCGGATCTGGACGCATGTCACCGGCCGACTCGGCCCGCCGGACGCCGTCCGGGCCAGCGAGCCCCGGCGGATCACCGCCGACGACCTGGCCGGCGACTCGGCCGACGACCTGGCCAGCGGCCGACCTGCCGCCGACCAGCCCACCGCCGACCGGCCCACCGCCGCCCTTCCTCCGGCCGAGGCGTACACGCCCACCGCCGAGTTCTTCGACCTGGTCGCGGCCGACCACGTCGGGCGTAACAGCGCCCCGCGGGTCGTGCGCGCGCTGCGCGGGCTCAACCTGGGCTGCGGCCCGGTCGTCGAGGTCGGCGCCGGAACCGGGCTGCTCACCGAGGCCGTCGCCCGGGCCTTCCCGACCGCGGAGATCATCGCCTTCGAACCCGCGGCGGGGATGCGGGCGGTGCTCTCCGGCCGGGTGATGCGCGACGACGACCTGCGGCGCCGGGTCACCGTCAGCCCGCTGGCCGCGCCGGACCTCGCCGCCGACCTGCCGGACTCGATCAGCGCCGCACTGGTCTGCGGTGTCGCCGGTCATCTCGACGATGAGCAGCGGCGGGCCACCTGGCGTGTCCTGGCCGAGCGGATGGCTCCCGGCGCGGCGATCGTCGTCGAGCTGATGAACCTGCCGGGCGCGACCCGGATCGAGCGGGCCCGCCTGGGCCGGGCGGATCTCGGCGAGCACTCCTACGAGTGGTGGTTCGAGGCCGAGCCGGCCGAGCCCAGCCCGGCGGACGACAGCCGGTCGAACGGCAACCCGCCGGGCGAGGGCCTGATGAACATGCGGACGACCTGGCGGGTGCTGCGCGGCGGCGAGCTCGTCCGCGAGGTCGACGACGCCTACCAGTGGCGGGTCGTCGACCTGGCCGCGCTCGCCGCGGAGGCAGGCCTCGCCTACGGCCCGCCCGACGAACCGAACGCCCCGCACGCGACCACGATCGGGACGCTCGTCGTCCCGCACCCCGCCCTGTCCACCACCTCTCCCCGTCCATTTACCGAAGGGACCGCGCGTTGACCGCCCAGCCCACCGCCGAGCCCGAGCCCGAGCCCACCACCGTGGCGGGCCCGCCCGCCCCCGGATATGCACCCGAGGTCACGGGGCCTGCCTCCGAGGAGCTTGGGCCCGCTCTCGACCCGGGCGCCGCGCCCGCCTTCCCGCTGCCACGCACCTGCCCGTTCGCCCCGCCGCCGGACTACGCGCGGCTGCGCGACGAGCAGCCGGCGTTCCAGGTCCGGCTGCCGACCGGTGCCCTCGCCTGGGTGGTCAGCCGCTACGCCGACGTACGGGCGCTGCTCGCCGATCCGCGGGTCAGCGCGGACGCGCGGCACCCCTCGTTCCCGGCGATGGGTGTCGGGGAACGGGAGACCGCCGCCCGCAACCGGCCCTTCATCCGGACCGACCCACCGGACCACACCCGCATCCGCAAGATGTTGCAGGCCGAGTTCACGGCCCGCCGGGTCCGGGACATGGTGCCGGGCCTGACCGCCTTCGCCGAGTCCCTGGTCGACGAGATGATCGCCGCCGGACCGCCGGTCGATCTCGTCTCCGCGTTCGCGAATCGGATGTCGACGGCGACCGTCCTCAACCTGATGGGCGTACCCACCGACAACCTGGAGTTCTTCCGCGACGTCACCCGCATCTCCGGCGGCCGGGACAGCACCGCCGAGGAGGCACAGGCCGCGCTCGGCAACATGTTCCGGATGTTCAACGAGCTGATCGACCATCGGCTCGCCGAGCCGGGCGAGGACCTGCTCTCCCGGCTGGTGGTGAACCACCTCGCCACCGGCGCGGTCACCCGCCAGGAGCTCATGTCGACCATCGGTATCACGATCGTCGCCGGCCGGGAGACGACCACCAGCATGATCGCGCTGGGCACGGCGGTGCTGCTGGAGAACCCGGACCTCGCCACCGCGCTGCTCGCCGACCCGGAACTGCTCGGCCCGACGGTCGACGAGCTGCTGCGGCTGCTGTCGGTCGCGGACTCCATCCCACTGCGCGTCGCCACCGCCGATCTCGACGTCGGCGGGGTGCGGGTGCCCGCGGGCGACGGCCTCATCCTGCTGCTCGCCGGGGCCAACCACGATCCGGAGGTGTTCACCGACCCGGAACGCTTCGACCCGCACCGGACGAACCGCCACCACGTCGCGTTCGGTTTCGGGATCCACCAGTGCATCGGGGCAAGCCTGGCCCGGGCCGAGCTGGAGATCTCCTACCAGGTCCTGCTGCGCCGGCTGCCCGGCCTGCGGCTCGTGGTGCCGGTCGCCGAGCTCGAGCTGCGCAACGACTCGGCGACGTTCGGCGTCGAGGCGATGCCGGTGGCCTGGTGAACCAGCACCAGCCTGGACGGGCGGGTGCGGCACCGCGACCGGCACCGGCACCGGCACCGCATCCGACGGGTGCCGTCCGCCGCTACGCCCCGCGCCCGGCGGCCCGGCTGCGGCTGATCTGTTTCCCACACGCCGGCGGCGGCGCGAGCAGCTTCCGGGCCTGGGCCGCGCTGCTGCCACCCACGGTGGAGCTGCTGGTCGTCCAGTACCCGGGCCGGGAGGACCGCTATCACGAGCCCTGCGCCGTGGACCTGCACGGCTTCGCCACCGCGACGGCCACCGAGCTGCTGCGCTACGTCGACCGGCCGTACGCGCTGTTCGGGCACAGCATGGGCGCGGTCATCGGCTACGAGACGGCCCAGCGGCTGCGCTGGCACGGCCGCGCGGAACCGGTGCGGCTGGTCGCCTCCGGCCGGCCCTCCCCCGACCAGGAACTCGGCGGCACGCTGCACCGCGCCGACGACGACGCGCTGTGCGCGGAACTCGCCCGGCTCGGCGGCACGGCGACGGAGGTGCTCGCCGAACCGGACGTGCGCCGGGCGGTCCTCGGCTACGTCCGCGCCGACTACCAGATGGTCGAGACCTACCGGCCCCGGCCCGTCGACCCACTGGCCTGCCCGCTGACGGTGTTCATCGGTGACACGGACCCGGAGTGCGACGAGCGGCGGGCAGGCACCTGGGAACGCTTCACCAGCGGCCGGTTCAGCGTCCGGGTCTTCCCCGGCGACCACTTCTACCTGGGGCCCCAGCGCGGGCAGGTGGTCTCCGCCCTGCTCGGCCTACTCGACCCGGCGCTGGTCGGCGCGCACGCCACCTGGCCCAGCACACCGTGACCGGGCAGGAGCGCGGGCGACGGCAGCGCGGGCCTCGGCAGCCCGGACCCCTGGACGGAGATCACCGTGCGTGACTACTACTCACCGATGGCGGAGTTCTACGAACTGGTCGCCCGCCGGCAGGCCGCAGCGAGCGGACCACCACTGGCCGCGGCGCTGCGCGCGCTGCCGGCCGGAATCGGCCCGGTCGTCGAGATCGGCGCGGGCACCGGCCGCCTCACCGAGGTGATCGCCGCCGCACTGCCCACCGAACCGATCGTGGCAGCCGAGCCATCGGCGGCGATGCGCGCGATCCTCACCAGCCGGGTCGCGGCCCGCCCGGAGCTACGCGGCCGGGTGACCGTCGTCGACGGCGCCGCCCCGAAGCTCGCGCTGCCGCCGCGGATCGGTGCGGCGGTGGTCTTCGGCGTCGCCGGCCACCTGCCCGGACCGGACCGGACGACGCTGTGGCGCCGGCTGCGCGAACGGCTGGCGCCCGGCGGCATCGTCGTGGTCGAGCTGATGGGCGCCCGGACGCCGCGTGTCCTGCCCCCGACTCTCACGGTCGCGGACACCGTCGGCCGGCAGCGTTACGAGTGGTGGGTGGAAGGTCGGCCCGGCGGGTCACCGGGCCTCATGCGCTTCACCACCACCTGGCGGGTCTACCGCGGGGACACCCTGGCCAGGGCCGTCGACGACTCCTACGACTGGTGGACGCAGGACCCCGCCGAACTCGCCGCAGAAGCCGGGCTGACCTGCGCGGACGTCACCGGCGCCGCCGAGGGAACCTTCCGCGTTGTCGTCCTCACGGCCGCGACGAACCCTTCAAGCTCGAAACGAGGACACGAACGGTGAGCGCATCAGCCCGTCCCGAGGAATACGACGTCATCGTGGTGGGCGGTGGCCCGGCCGGCTCCACCGCCTCGACGCTGGTCGCCCTCGAGGGCCACCGGGTCCTTCTCCTGGAGAAAGAGGTTTTTCCGCGATACCAGATCGGGGAGTCGCTGCTGCCCGCGACGATTCATGGAATCTGCCGGCTGCTGGGCGTGGCCGACGAGGTCGAACAGGCGAAGTTCATGCCCAAGCGCGGCGGCAGCTTCCGGTGGGGCACCAACCCGCAGCCGTGGAACTTCCTGTTCGCGCTCTCCCCCCAGCTCTCCGGCCCGACGTCGTACGCCTACCAGGTGCGCAGGGCCGATTTCGACGACATTCTGCTGCGCAATGCCGCCAGGAAGGGCGTCGACGTGCGCGAGGGTGTGGACGTCCGCGAGGTTCTGCGTGAGGGAGGCCAGGTCCGCGGCGTCCGCTGGCTCGACGGCGAGGGGATCAGCCACAGGGCGACGGCGAAATGGYTGGTCGACGCCTCGGGCAACAAGAGCGCGCTCTACAAGGAGGCCGGCGGCGACCGGCACTATTCCGAGTTCTTCAAGAACATCGCGTTGTTCGGCTATTTCGAGGGAGGGAAGCGGCTGCCGGGCCCGGACGCCGGCAACATCCTCTGCGCCGCCTTCGACGAGGGCTGGATGTGGTACATCCCGCTGTCGGACACGCTGACCAGCGTGGGCGCGGTGGTCAGCCGCACCCAGGCCGACCAGCTGCGCGGTGACCAGGAAGCGGCCCTGTGGGGTTTCGTCAACCGCACGTCGGTCGTCCGCGAGATGATGTCCGACGCGACCCGGGTCACCGAGGGAATGTACGGCGAGYTGCGCACCCGCAGGGACTACTCGTACACCAACACCAGGTTCTGGGCGCCCGGCATGGTCCTGGTCGGTGACGCGGCCTGCTTCATCGACCCGGTCTTCTCCACCGGTGTGCACCTGGCCACCTACGGCGCGCTGCTCGCCGCCCGGTCGATCAACAGCGTGCTCGCCGGTGATCTCACCGATGAACGCGCGTTCGGCGAGTTCGACGGCAGATACCGCCGGGAGTACGGCGTGTTCCACGAGTTCCTCACCGCCTTCTACGACATGCAGGCCAACGAGGGCTCCTATTTCTGGAAGGCCAGGAAGGTCACCGAGGAGAACTCGACCGACCTGGAGGCTTTCGTGACTCTGGTCGGCGGCGTGCATTCGAAGGAGGTCGCGCTCGCCGGGAGAAGCGGCGAGTTCTCCACTCTGGCCGAACGGTTCAACCGCTCCGCGGCCGACCTGGCCGACGCGGCGGAGAAGACCGGCACCATGCAGACCGAGTCAGGTGAGCGTATGTACCACCTGTTCGGCGCGCCCGTGGTCGCCGATGTCATGAAGGAGATGAACCAGATTCAGGCACGTGGCCTGCGCGGAGAGGCCACCCGGGAATCGCCGATCCTCACCGGCGGGCTCATCACCTCCAGGAACGGCCTGCGCTGGGCCGAGGCCACGGGCTGAACCCGCACGGAGCACGGCGGCGGCCGGTCCCTGGACGAGGTAACGGAGGTACCCGCATGCGGGACGGAGATCTACGCGGTCTGATCATCCTGGTGGTCGGTGCGGCCGGCRGGATCGGCGGTGCTGTCGTCGAGCTGGCGGCCCGAGAGGGCGCCCAGGTGGTCGCGGCCGACTGTGACGAGCCGGCCGCGTCACGGCTGGCGGAGACGCTCACCGGCCAGGGGGCGGCAGTCGTCGCCCGGGGAGTCGACATCACCGACGAGGCGTCGGTGACCGCGCTCGTCGACAGCGTGGAGGCTGAGCTAGGCCCGATCGACGCGCTCGTCAACTGTGCCGGGATCGTGCGCGTCGGCGACGTCGCGGCCACCACGGTCGCGGACTGGCGGACGATGCTGGAGGTGAACGCGACCGGGGTCTTCCTGGCGAGCCGGTCGGTCGGTGCCCGGCTGGCGGCACGCCGCCGCGGGAGCATCGTCACCGTCGCCTCGGACGCGGCCGGCGTCCCGCGCAGCGGGATGGCGGCGTACGCCGCCGCGAAGGCCGCCGCCGCGCACCTCACCCACTGCCTCGCACTGGAGCTCGCCCCCGCCGGGGTGCGCTGCAACGTGGTCTGCCCCGGCGTGACGGACACTCCGCTGGCGCGGGCCGCCTGGCCAGGCCCGGACGGGCTCACCCGGGCGGCCGCCGCGACCCCGGAGCGGTTCCGCAACGCCATCCCACTCGGCCGGGCCGCGCGGCCCACCGACGTCGCCGAGGCCGTCGTGTTCCTGATGTCCGACCGCGCCCGGCACATCACCGGACACAGCCTCTACGTCGACGGCGGCGCCGCGCTGCGCGGCTGAGAAGACATCACCCCCGAGGAGGACAGTCACGTGGCCCTTCCGCCCGTGCCGGACTATCCGATGCCATCAACAGACCAGCTGCCACCGAACCGGGTCGGCTGGCGCTGCACGCCGTCCAGGGCCGCGCTCCTCGTCCACGACATGCAGGCCCATTATCTGGCGCCCTACCCGGAGGCGGCCTCACCGAGGCGGGAGCTGATCGAGAACACCGCCTCACTGTGCGGAGCGGCCCGCACCGCCGGGATCCCGGTGTTCTGGAGCGTGGCCCGGCCCGCCGAGGAGCGGGCCGAGCGCGGCCTGCTCTGGGACTTCTGGGGCCCCGGCATGGCCGGCGACGGCGCGCGTGTCGTCGCCCCGCTGGTCCCCGCCGGCGACGAGGGCGTGGTCGTCAAGCACCGCTACAGCGCCTTCCACCGGACTGACCTGCTCGCGCGGCTCGCGGCGGCGGGGCGTGACCAGCTGGTGATCTGCGGCGTGTACGCGCACATCGGCGTCTACGCGACGGCGTGCGACGCCTTCATGTCCGACATCGCCCCGTTCCTCGTGGCGGACGCGGTCGCCGCCTTCAACCCGGACCAGCATCTCGGCGCGCTCCAGCTCGCCGCCGGCCAGTGCGCCGCCGTGCAGACCACCTCGCAGATCCTGACCAGCTGGTCCCTGACCACCGGTCTTGAACAGCTGGTCCACCCCGCCTGACTGTGCCGCCTGCCGCGGTCAGCGAACGCGGCCGATACCCGGCACGAAACGCCCGACCTCGGCGAGATAGCGCCGGTAGGGGTCGTCGTGCAGGGACAGCAGATACGGCTCCTCGACGTGCCGCACCTGGTATTCGAGCGCCCAGACCAGCAGCACGAGACCGGCACCGGTGAGAAAAGTGGGAACCATGCAGGCGAGACCGAGCGCGGTCAGACCCATCGTCGTGAAAATCGGATTACGGACGACCGTGAACGGCCGTCGCACCACGAGTTCGGTGCGCTCCCCCGCATCCACACCGACCCGCCACGAGGCGCCCATCGCGAGCTGGGCGACGAATGTGGCCACAGCGCTGGCGACGGCGAGTATGAGGCCCACGACCTGCAACGGGAGCACGTCGAGCGCGCCCACCGGAGCCAGGACGCCCCCGGCCACGAGCACCGCGGACAGACCACCGGCGACCAGCGCGAGAACGAACGCCATCCGGGCCGACCACGCCGTGGAGAACGGCCGCTCAACCCCCCGCCGCATGCCATGATCACCCGTGCGAACGTACTGAATCGCACCGCGCAGCACGAAGGCCGTCAACAGCCAGACGAGATAGAGCGCAACGCATACAGCGGCCATGTCCTGATTGTCACTCAGTCTCGATCAATGGCACCACGTCGCGCAGCCGGAACCGATCCGAACACACGTCTTTCCATCAGAGCGATCAAAGCCGTGCCCGGCAGTTTTACACCGATACACAACGATAGCGGGGATGGACACTGATGACCTTGGAGGACCAGATGCCAGCAGCCGACGAGGACCGGGCGGACCCAGGCCAGACGATCGCGGCGTGGAAGGTACTGGCGCCGCTCACGAATCTGGTGACCCCGATGGCACTCAGGGTCGCCGCGACGCTGCGGCTCGCGGACTTCATGCCGGATGACGGCGCCACCGACGGCACCGCGCTGGAGGACCTGGCCGAGCGCGTCGAAGCCGACCCGAACGCGCTGGCCCGCGTGCTGCGCCACCTGGCCCAGCACGGGGTCTTCACGGAGCCGAGCCCGGGACGGTTCGCGGCCAACCCCGCCGCCGCGCTGCTGCGCACCGGTACGCCGGGCGCCGCCTGGCTGGACCTGACCGGCTTCGGCGGCCAGATGGACCTTGCGTTCACCGGCCTCCTGCATACTGTGCGCACCGGCGAGCCGGCCTGGGAACAGGTCTTCGGCAAGCCGTTCTGGCCCTACCTCGACGCCAACCCCGCGATCAGGGCCTCCTTCGACGCGCTCATGGCGATCGAGGCCGGCAACACCGCCGTGGCGACGGGCTTCGACTGGTCGACGGTCAGCCACGTGGCCGACATCGGCGGCGGCACCGGCACGCTGATCGCCGAGGTGCTGCGCCACAACCCGCATCTGCGCGGCACCCTGGCCGACCTGCCGGAGACCGCGGCCCGCGCCCGGGAGTACCTGGCCGGCCTCGGCCTGGCCGACCGCTGCGAGGTCATCGGCCAGAGCTTCTTCGACCCGCTGCCCACCGGCCCGGACACCTACCTGCTCACCCGCGTCATCCACGACTGGGACGACGCCGCCGCAACCACGATCCTGCGCCGCTGTACCCAGGCMGCGGGCGCGACCGGCCGGTTGCTGATCATCGAATCCGCCCCCGATCACAACCCCGCCGGATTCGCGGAAATGGACCTGCGCATGCTCGTCCTCGCGGGCGGTCGCGAGCGCACCCTCGACGACTACGCGGCCCTCACCACCAACGCCGACCTCCGCATCAACAAGATCCACCACCAGGTGGAGCGTTACATCATCATCGAGTGCGCCCCCGCATAGCCGCCGCCCACGTGAGCCACCGGTCACGGACGACGAGGTCAGAACCGCGGTTCCGGACGAGGATGCCGCTCAACGGATGTCCAGCGTTCCTCGCGGACGCCACCCCTGGGCAATGGGCCGCCGCGTAGGCGGAGCCGATATCTGAATGACGCCCAATATTGCGTATGGTTAGGCTTACCTAAGTGGATGATGTGATGTGTTCATCCGAGGAGAGCTATGACGACGATTGACGCACCGACGACCGGCGCAGGCATGCCCGCGGGCGAGCCCGCTGACAAGTCCGCCGCCGACCTGAAGGCCCAGCAGAAGGCGGCCGCGCGTGCGCTCAGGGACCTGGTAAGCCCCGTGGCGAAGAGCCTGACCGCCGGCCGGCTCCTCGCGGTGGTCTCGGGAGTTCTGGCGGTCGTTCCGTACATCGCGCTGGTGCGGATCGGTGATGTCCTGCTCGACGCCGCACGCGCCGACGCCGGCGTCGACAGCGACGAGGTCAACCGGTGGCTGYGGATCCTGCTGATGGCGTTCTCGCTGCGGCTCGGCGTCTACCTCGTGGCGCTGCTCGTCACCCACCTGGCGGACATCAGGCTCGGCCACCTGATCCGCGAACGCATGGCGCGGCGCTTCTCGCGGGTACCGCTGGCCTGGTTCACGTCCACCAACTCCGGGCGCGTCCGCAAAGCGCTGCAGGACGACATCAGCACCATCCACAACCTGATCGCGCACCGCCCGGTCGAGACCACCAACGCGGTCGTCATGCCCCTGGCGCTGATGGTCTACGCGTTCGTCATCGACTGGCGCCTCGGCCTCCTCGCGATCGCGACGCTGCCGCTCTACGCCGCGGCGATGGCGCTCCCCATGCGGGGCATGGGAGAGAAGACCGTCGAGATGGACAAGAAGCTGGGGGTGGTCTCGGCGCGCATGGTCGAGTTCGTCACCGGCATCACCGTCGTGAAGGCGTTCGGCCGGGTCGGCCGGGCCCACAGCGCCTATCAGAGCGCCTCCGAGGAGTTCCAGGACTTCTACTACCAGTGGGTGCGGCCACTGATCACCGTCAGCTCGCCGGGGAACTCCCTGCTCGCGGTGCCGCTGATCCTGCTGGTCAACATCGGCGGCGGCACCTGGCTGGTGCACCACGGCTCGGTGACCGCCGCCGACGTGCTCGCCACCTCACTGATCGCGCTGCTCATCCCGTACGCCCTCGAGGTTCTGATGAACGCGATGTGGGCCCAGCAGATGGCCGGTGCCTCGGCCCGCCGCCTGATCGATCTCCTGGAGACACCGGTCCTGGCCGACGAGTCCGAGCGCGCGGTGCCGAGCGGGCACGACGTCGTCTTCGATCACGTCAGCTATTCTTACCGCGAGGGCCCCGACGCCGACCTCACCCTGGATGACGTCTCGTTCACGCTACGCGAGGGCACGGTCACGGCGCTGATCGGGCCGTCGGGATCGGGCAAGTCGACCATCGCGACGCTGCTCGCGCGCTTCGACGATCCCCGCTCCGGGCAGATCCGCCTCGGCGGCGCGCCGATCGACCGGATCGGCGAGCTGTACGCGCATGTGGGCTTCGTGCTGCAGGACCCGCAGCTTCCGTCGATCAGCATCCGGGACAACATCGCGCTCGGCCGCCCGGACGCCACCGACGAGCAGATCCGCGCGGCGGCCCGCGCCGCCCGCGTCCTCGACGAGATCGAGGAACTGCCGAGCGGCTTCGCCACCGTGTACGGCGCCGGCACCGGCCTGTCCGGAGGCCAGGCCCAGCGCATCGCGATCGCCCGGGCGATCCTGGTCGACGCGCCGGTGCTGATCCTCGACGAGGCCACCGCGCTCACCGACCCGGAGTCACAGCACCAGATCCAGCAGGCGCTCTCCGACCTGGTACGTGGCAAGACGGTGCTGCTCATCGCACACCGACCCGAGGTGATCAAGGGTGTGGACCAGATCGTCCTGGTCGAGAACGGCCGCGTCCGCGCGACCGGCACGCACGACCAGCTGATGAACGAACCCGACTATGCCCAGTTGTGGCAGTCCACCACGGCGACCTTCGACCGAGCCCTCGACCGGGGAGTGCACGCATGAACCTGCCCCTGATCGACATCATCCCACGCCTGAAGCGCATGATCTCCCGGCCTGATACGMTGCGGCCGGCGCTGTTCGTCGCCGCGCTGAGCGGCCTGGTCGAGGGCCTCGCCCTGGCCGCACTGCTGCCCGCGATCAGTTCTCTCGCCTCCGACAACGCTGTCTGGGGTCTGCGCACCGGCGGCTGGCTGTGGGTCTTCGCGGTTCTCGCGGTCGCCTGCGCAGGGCTGATCTATCTGCAGGAGAGCCGCACGTACGGGGTCGCCCTGGACTTCCTGCACAGCATCCACCGCCTGGTCGGCGACCAGGTGGCCAAGCAGCCGCTCGGCTGGTTCGCCCGGCCGCTCGCCGGGCGCCTGTCGCGGATGGTCTCGACCGAGCTGATGTCAGCCGGGGAGATCTTCGCGCACATGATCGGTCCACTGGTCGGCCGCGTCGTCGCGGCGGTCACCATCGTGGTCGCCGCCTGGTTCTGGGACCCGTGGCTGGGTCTGGTGCTGACGGTCGCGGTCCCGGTCTTCCTGCTCATCACCCTGGCCTCCACCTACCTCATGCGCCGGGGCAGCTCCATGCACGAACCGGAGGAGGTGAACCTGGCCAACCGGATCGTCGAGTACGCGCAGTGCCAGGGCGCGCTGCGCTCCTGCGGCCGCAGCGACGACTTCGGGCCGCTCACCGCCGCGCTCGAGGACACCCGCGCCGCCAAGACCCGCGCCCACTGGATCGAGACCGCCGGCATCCTGCTCAGCGGCATGGCGACCCAGGGTGTGATCGTCGCGCTGATCAGCGTCACCGGCGCGCTGGCCGTCTCCGGCACGCTGGAGCCGATCCCGGCGCTCGCCTTCATCGGGCTGGCACTACGGTTCACCTCCACGCTGTCGACCATCACGACAAGCGCCATGACGCTCGAGTCGCGGCGCCCACTGCTCGACGCGATCGACGAGGTGCTCACCGCCGAGCCACTGCCCGAACCATCGTCGCCGGCCGTGCTGCCGGCCCCGGGGACCATCGAGCTGGACGGCGTCACCTTCGCCTACACGTCCGATACCGAACCGGTGCTCAGGGACGTGTCACTGACGGTGCCGGCCGGTTCCATGGTCGCCCTCGTGGGGCCGTCCGGCAGCGGCAAGACGACGATCGCCCGCCTGGTCAGCCGCTTCCACGACGCCGACGCAGGCACGGTGCGGGTCGGCGGCGTGGCGGTCACCGAGCAGACCACCGAACAGTTGATGGGCCAGCTTTCGATGGTCTTCCAGGACGTCTACCTGTTCGACGACACGCTGGAGGCCAATGTGGCCGTCGGCCGCGAGAACGCGAGCCCGGACGAGGTCCAGGAGGCAGCCAGGCTGGCCGGGGTCGCCGAGATCGCCGAACGGCTGCCCGACGGCTGGCACTCGCGGGTCGGGGAGGGCGGCCGTGCGCTGTCCGGCGGTGAGCGCCAGCGCGTCGCGATCGCGCGCGCGCTGCTCAAGCGGGCGCCGATCGTGCTGTTCGACGAGGCGACCTCGGCGCTCGACGTGGAGAACGAGGCGAACATCATCGCGGCCGTCGAGCAGCTCCGACAGCAGGCCACAATCCTGATCATCGCGCACCGGCTCGACACCATCGCCGCGTCCGACCAGATCATCGCGCTGGACGACGACGGCGGCGTGGAGGCACAGGSCACCCACGAGCAGCTCCTCGCGGCCGGCGGCACCTACGCCCGGTTCTGGGACCGGCTGCACCAGGCACAGGGGTGGCAGCTCGCCACATCCGACGCGAGAGCCTGACGCGTGCACTATTGATGGACGTGGGCGCGCTGCCCCTCACGATCGAAGATCATGACGAGTTCGGCGGGTTCATACGGGGCACTGAACGAGTGTGGGGTCATGGTCGAGAACTCGGCCGCCTCGCCGGCGTTGACGTCGATCTCCCGGTCGCCGAGCCACAGGCGCACCCGGCCTTCGAGCACCACAAACCAGTCATGGCCCGGGTGGACCCGCTGAACCGGCCGGCCCGGCGACGGCTCGAGGCGGATCTTGACCGCGATCGTGCGCCCGTCGGGACGACTCAGGGGCCAGGTCGTGCGCGCGCCGGAACTGTGCGGCACCGGGCGGATGATCACGTCCCCGTTGTCAGGGAGCTCGAAGAGCACGTCGAGGCTGACCTGGAGCGCGTTCGCCAGAGGTACCAGCACGTCGAGGCCGAGCGTCCTGCGGCCGGTCTCGATCCGGCTGATGGTGGACGGGCTGAGGTTGGTGCGCTCAGCAAGTTCGTCCAGGGAGTAGCCCAGCGTCGTGCGCAGGCTGCGCAGCCGTGAGCGGGCCAGCTCCTCGACGTCCGACACGTTCGGCATGCGCCCATCCTCGCCGCCTCTTGCGGTTTCCGCAAGGAACCTTTCAGTCTGCGATGGTCGCGCATACCGTCGAGGGCATGGCAGACCACAGCGCACACCCCACCGTCGAGCGGCACTGCGACGTCGCGGTGATCGGCGGATCGGCGGCCGGGCTCGCCGCCGCCCTCCAGCTCACCCGGCAACGACGGTCCGTCCTCGTGGTCGATGACGGCACGCCTCGCAACGCTCCCGCCGCGCACATGCACGGCTATCTCGGGCACGAGGGCGCGCCGCCCGCGGCGCTGGCGGAGATCGGGCGTGAGGAGGTACGCGGCTACGGCGGGGAGGTTCTGCTCGGCCGGGCCCTGGCCGTCCACCGCCGCGAGGACGGCTGGTTCCGGGTGGAGCTCACCGGCGGCCACGCCCTGATCGCCCGCCRTGTGCTCGCCGCCACCGGAATCGTCGACGAGCTGCCCGCCATCGACGGGCTGGCCGAACAGTGGGGGCGCACGGTGATCCACTGCCCGTTCTGTCATGGCTTCGAGGTCCGCGACCAGCGGCTGGTGCAGATCGTCACCCATCGCATGGGGCTGCATCCGACGGCGCTGTTCCGGCACCTGACCGACGAGCTCACCGTCGTGCTGCACGAGCTGGAGGACGCCGAGGACGCCGATGTCGAGGCCCTGCGCAAGGGCGGCGTGACCGTCGTCCGGGACACGGTCCAGCGAGTCGTGACCACACCCGCCGGCCAGCTGGCCGGCGTCGAGCTGGCCGGCGGGGCCATACTCGCGGCCGACGCCGTGGTCGTGGGCCCGCGTTTCCACGCCCGGGCCGAGGTGCTCGCCAGCGTCGGCGTCACCACCACACCCCATCCGACCGGCATCGGGGACGCGGTCGAGGTCGACCAGACCGGCCGGACCGCGGTGCCCGGGATCTACGCCGCCGGGAACCTGACCGACCCGAGCATGCAGGTCGTGGCGGCCGCCGCCCACGGCAGCCGGGTCGGCGCCATGATCGCCTTCGACCTCGCCGACGACGACCTGCGCACCGGCGCCCGGACGTCCGGTCAGCAGGCCGACTGGGAGCACCGCTACAGCGGCGAACCGATCTGGAGCCGCAACCCCAACGGCACCCTTGTGCACGAGGCCGGTGCGCTGGCTGCCGGTCGAGCGCTCGACGTCGGTGCCGGCGAGGGCGCCGACGCGCTCTGGCTGGCCGAGCAGGGCTGGGAGGTCACCGCCAGCGACATCTCCGGCAACGCCCTCGCCCGCGTCGCCGCCGAAGCCGACCGCCGAGGCCTTGTCGTCCGCTGCCTGCGCGGCGACGCGGGCGACCCCGACGCCTTCGGCACGGACACCTACGACCTTGTCTCGTTGCAGTACGGCTCCTTCCACCGCACCCCCGACCAGCGCGGCCTACGCAACCTGCTCGGCGCCGTCGCCCCCGGCGGCACGCTCCTCGTCGTCGGCCACGACCTCACCCCCCTGCACCACCCTGTCGACGTGAGCACGCAGACCCGCGTCTTCGACCCCGGCGCCTACGTGGGCGCCGACGAGATCGCCGCCGCCCTTGACGACACCGCGTGGCAGATCGACATCCACGGGACCCGGCCTCGCCCCCCGGGCGCGGCCAGCACCCATCACGTCGACGACGTCGTGCTGCGAGCGACCAGGCGGTAACCCACTGCCGACGACCCCGTATATGCACTTGTTACCGCGGGTCAGCGCACTCCCTCACGCTGGTGACGCGGCGGCGGTGAGGGTCGCCAGGCGGTGGGTCGCGCGCAGGCGGGTACACAGGCCCGCGGCCAGCGAGACCGCGAGACCGGCTCCGGCCAGGAGAAGAGCCCAGCCGAGGCCGGCGTGCTCGGCGAGGACGCCGCCGGCCGCGGCGCCCAGCGGCTGGCCTCCCCAGGCGATGATGCGGGCTGAGGTGTTCACCCGTGCCTGCAGCTCCAGTGGGGCGACGGTCTGGCGCACCACGATGCCGTTGAGGCTGACGAGGGTGTTGGCCGCCTGCCAGCCGAGCAGCGCGAGAGCGCCGGTGACCAGCGAGCGGCTCGCCGCCCAGCAGCCGAGGAACACGAGGCCGGCCGCGAGACCGGCGAGCGTGACCCAGCCAACGGGCAGTGCGCGTTGCACCCGCGCGAGCATCAGGCTGGCCAGCAGGCTGCCCGCGCCCGCCGCGGCGTAGAGCAGGCCGACGCGGCCGTCGTCGGTGGTGAGACCGAGCTGGCGGACCGCGACGACCACGACGAGCCCGGTGATGAACCCTGCGGTCAGGCTGTTGCCGACCCCGAGCAGGGTGAGCGTGCGGACGAGCCGGTGTCGCCAGACCCAGCGCAGGCCCTCAGCGATGTCGGCGCGCAGCGACCGCGCGGCCGAACTCGGGCCGGTCAGGGGCGTCGGCCCGAGGGGCAGCCGCGCCATCAGCAGCGCGGACGCAGCGAACGTCGCCGCGTCGAGGGCTATCGCGTTGCCGGCACCGAGGCCTGCGGCGAGCGCCCCGCCGGCCGCCGGGCCGGCGAGGCCGATGACAGTGCTGACGGAGCTCAGCCGGCCGGTGGCCACCCCCATCTGGCCCGGGGGTGTCAGCGCCGCGAGGGCGCGGAAGCCGGCCGCGTCAGAGAAGGTCAACGCGGACGCGCTGGCCGCGGCCACCACGAGCAGGTGCGCGGCGAACAGGACGCCGAAGGCTTCGGCCAGCGGGATGGTGGCGAGCAGCGCCCCGCTGGCCAGGTTGGAGACGACGAGCACCCGGCGCGGATCGAGGCGGTCAGCCCAGGCTCCCGCCGGCAGACCCAGCACCATGTAGGGGATCGCCTCCAGCGCGGCGAGCAGGCCGGTGAGCGCGGCGTTGCCGGTGTGCTGGTACATCAGCAGCGGCAGCGCGACGAGCGTCACGGCGGAGCCGGCCCAGGAGACGGCGCGGGCGACGAGGAACCGGCCGAACCCGCGGCTGAACTCGTCCCCGCCGCCCGCTCCCCCGCCGGACGCCGCGCCCCCATCCCCGCCCAGGCTGGCGGCGGGGTCGGGGCGCGGCGTTCCGCCGGGTGCCGTGGAGGCTTCGGTCACGGATGCAGCGCGGCGGCCAGGGTCTCCACGCCCTGGACCCCGCCGAGGTTCGTCGAGTCCCACTGCGGCAGGAAGACGATCTTCCCGGAGCGCACCGCGGACAGCGTCGGCAGGGCGTCGGTCAGGAACTTCCGCGCGGTCTGCTCGCTCTCCCCGCCGCTGAGCAGATAGACGAGCGTCGCCGGGTCGTCCTTGAGGATCTGCTCCTTCGACAGCTCACCGTAGTACTGCCCCGTGGGCAGGGTCCCCGCGTAGATGTTGCGCGCTCCGGCGCGCTGCGCGATGTCGGTGTACACGCCCTCGTAGGTGTAGATCGAGCCGTCATAGGTGCTGATCATCGCGACCGGCACCGCCTGCGTTCCCTTGGTCTTCGCGTCGACGGCGGCGAGACGCGCGTCGAGGTCACCGCTGAGCTTCCCGGTCCGGTCGGTGATGCCGAAGATCTTCCCGAGGGCGGCCAGATCGGTCTGGACGTCGGTCACCTTCGCCCTGGTCGCGTCGTCCGTGCAGAAGCCGCTGAGGATGAGGACCTGGATGCCGCGCGCGTTCAGGTCGTCGATCGTCGGGAGTTGCTGGCCGTCGAACAGGTAGGAGCCGTCCGCCCAGATCAGGTCCGGCTTGGCGGCGAGCAGCTGCTCCCGCGACGGGGCGGCTTCGGCGAGGACGGGAATGTCCTTGACGGCCGCGGCATAGGTGGGAGCGGGGTCGCCGCTGCTGGTGTTGTAACGGCCGACGACCCGGTCGGCGAGGTCGAGCTCGACGAGCAGGTCGGTGCTCGTGGGCCAGCCGGAGATGATCCGCTGCGGTGCGGCGTCGAAGTGCAGGGTGCGCCCGCAGTTCGTCACGTTGACCGGGTAGCCGGCGCTCCCGCCGGTCCCGGCGGCGGCCGGCGGGGACGCCGGCTCCGACGAGTCGCCGCAGGCCGTCAGTGCGGCGGCGAGCGCCAGCCCCAGCGCGGCGACCGCCGCGCGACCCCGACGAATACGTGTGATCACAACTGTCCTTCCAGAAGGGTTGATGCCGGTCGCTGGCCGGCTCCCGACGGGGCGGGGTCAGGGCCGGGGTCAGGGGCGGCGGCCAGCGAGCTGAACGCGAAGGTGGGGCGGCCCGTGACGGGATGGGTGCCCCGGTGGGCCCGCACCCGGAAGACGCGGCGCAGCAGCTCGGGGGTCAGCACGTCGCCGGGTGGTCCGGCGGCGACGAGCTCGCCGTCGGCCAGCACGTAGACGAGGTCGCAGAACGCGGCCGCCAGGTCGAGCTCGTGCAGCGCGGCGAGGACGGTGACGCCCAGTGAGCGCACCAGTTCCAGCAGGTCGAGTCGGGCGCCGATGTCGAGGTGGTTCGTCGGCTCGTCGAGGACGAGCAGCCGGGGCTGCTGGGCCAGCGCCCGGGCGAGCAGGACCCGCTGGCGTTCCCCTCCCGACAGGGTCGCCACCAGCCGGCCGGCCTTGTCTGCCATCCCGACGGTGCGCAGCGCGTCGGCCACAACCTTCCGGTCGCGGTCCGACTCGCGGCTCCACAGGCCCTGGTGCGGCAGCCGGCCCGTCGCGACCACGTCGCGGACACGCAGCTGGATGGGTTCGCCCGCCTCCTGCGCGAGCGCCGACACCTCCCGGGCGGCGGCCTGCGGGCCGAGGTCCCGGTGCAGGTCACGGCCGTCGAGCAGCACCGCTCCGGTGCTGGGGCGCAGCGCGTGGTATACCGCCCGCAGCACCGTCGACTTGCCGCCGCCGTTCGGGCCGAGGAGGCCGACGAACGTGCCCGGCGGGCAGTCGACGGTCACGTCCCGGATGATCGCCACCCGGTCCATCTCCACGCCGACGCGTTCGAGGCGCAGCCCACCCGCGCTCATGCCCCACCTCCCGGGCCGGCCCGGCGCAGCAGCACCAGGAAGAAGGGGACACCGGCCACCGCGGTGACGATCGTCAGCGGAAGCTCGAGCGGCTGGGCGGCGGTGCGGGCCGCGAGATCGGCGGCGACGAGGAAGTTGCCGCCGAGCAGGGCGGCCAGCGGCAGCAGCCGGCGGTGGTCGCTGCCGACCAGCAGGCGGACGGCGTGCGGGGCGATCAGTCCGACGAACTGCACGCCGCCGGCGACGGCGATGACGGTGCCGGTCAGCAACGCCGCGATGATCAGCAGCTCGGTGCGCAGCGCGCTCACGGCGACGCCGGCGGAGGCGGCGACATCGTCGCCGAGCAGCAGCGCGTTGAGCGCCCGGCCGCGCAGGACCAGCCAGCCGGTGGCGGCGGCCACCACGGCCGCGGGCAGGCCCAGCTTGTCCCACTCGGCCCCGGAGACCATCCCGAGCAGCCAGAACAGCAGGTGCGCGAGCTGGTTGCTGCTCACCCGCAGCTGCAGGTAGCTCGTGCCGGCGGCCAGCAGGTAGCCGAGCGCGACGCCGGCGAGCAGCAGCCGGTAGGGATCGATCCGCCCGTGCCGGCGGCCCAGCAGCAGCACCGCGGCCAGCGTCAGCAGCGCGCCCGCGAACGCCGCCCCCGACACGCCCACCACCGCCAGCCAGCCGGTCCCGCCAGCGCCGCCCAGGGTGAGGACCGCGGCGGCGGCCAGTGACGCCCCGGRGGAGACCCCGAGGACGTAGGGGTCGGCGAGCGGATTGCGGACGACCGCCTGCAGCGCCGCGCCCGCGACGGCGAGCCCGGCCCCGACGACGAACGCAAGCAGCACCCGCGGCACGCGGACGCTCCAGATGATCTCGTCGTCGACACCGGGCGTGGAGTCGACGCCCAGGACGGGCCCGATCGTGTGACCGAGCACGCTCGACCACACCGCGCCCAGCGGCAGGCGCACCGCCCCCAGGCTGACCGCGGTCGCGAGCAGCACCGGCGTCGCGACGGCCAGGACGCCGAGCATGATCGCGAACCGGGCGGGCTCGGACAGACCTGTCAGCGGCGACGCCTTCGCGACGGCCGCACGGACCGGAGGCCGGGAGGGCTCACCCGCACCCGGCGCTGTGAGGACGTCGGGACTGGCGCGGGGGCCGGGCAGGTGATCGGGAGCGGGCTCAGCCCGAGACATCGTGAGTCCTCGCAGGGTCGGACCGGCCGGATCCTTCTGGTCCGGTCCGGCTGGTCCGGCTGGACCACAGGTTAAGACGATAACCGTAACGGTTTCCGTTTTTGCTGCAGAGTAGTAGCCCAGGCTCAGTGCGGCAACGGCAGGCTGGGCAGGACGCCGGTACGTGGCGTGGCCCGGGCGGCTGGAAGTCGCAGGCCGCCCAGGAACGGCATCCCGACCGGGGCATTGCCGTAAAGGCCGGTCACGACCACCCGGGTGACATACAGCCCGGCGCCGCGCACGTCGGGCGTCGTCAGGTCGACCGCCACCACCCGGTGCCCACGGCCGGCGAGCCGGTCGACCAGCCCACCCGGCCGCGGGTCCGACCCCGGCGAAAGCACCGGGTCCGCCCCGGCCGCGGACGCCAGATCACCGAGGCCGACCTCGCCCACGAGCATCTGGCTGAGCTCGGCCTGGAAAGCCTCCTGCACGGCCGGGTCGAGGTGCAGCTGCAGGTGGCAGCCGTAGTCGACGACGTCCGAAAGGTCCGCCCGGTAGGACCGCCCGTAGGCGCGGTCGGCCCGCCAGGGACGCAGCGGACTGGTCGCCGCGGCGGCGAGCCGGGCGTAGGAACCGTGCGGGTCGTCGTAGTCGGCGACGAACAGCTGCAACTGCAGTGCCTCGGCGTACGCCTTGAGCGCCGCGTCGACCGGGTCGCCGTGCACACCCATGCCGAGCGTCAGGTAGCCGGTCACCGTGTCGCTGACCAGGGCGCCGACGACCGGCACTCCGAACTCGTCGTCGAAGGCCAGGAAGCGGGTGTCGAGCGCGCCGCGGGGCCCCCGGCAGAAATCCCGCAGCCAGCGGGGCACGGCGACCTGCCGCAGCCCGCGGCCGCCCTGCCAGGACATGGTCATCGCGTCGCGTTCGAGGACCTCCAGCAACGCCCCGGTCTCGGCGGACGCCCGGTCGGGTCCGGTGGCCAGGCCCGCCTGCATGACCGGGTTCGTCAGGGGCACGCCCTGCCCCACCGACGGCAGGTTCCACGACGCCCAGACCAGAGCGGCGGGAACAAGGACGGCCGTGCCGGTCCGCAGGTCGCGTCCGGTGGCCCACCGCTGGACGAGGTCGCCGCGCATCGGGGCGGCGGGGAAGCCGGGCGTGGCGTACTGCGCGGGTGAGTACAGCGTGAAGTCCGCCGGGTCGAGCGCGTCCACGCCGGCGGCGGCGAGCTCGTCGTGGCTCGCGGTCGTCAGCCCGGGCGGGACGAGGTTGCCGCAGTAGCGTTCGGCGGCCTCGCCCAGCGCCGCGGCGACGGCCCGCCTCGGGTCGGCGAAGGCGTACCCGGCGCCGGTCGCGTCGGCGGGCCAGGCGCAGAATCGCGTCGGATCGCACAGCCACGCGTGCACCAGGCGGAACGACGGCGGGAACCAGGCCGGGATGTCGCGGGTCACCAGGCGGCGCACGATCCCTGTCCGGCTGTCGAGCAGCAGGGGGTAGGCGACGTCGTCCGTCACCGTGATCATTTCGGGTGTTCCCTCTCGGCAGTCGGGATTCGGGGCGCCAGCAGGCGGCAGCGACCGCGGAGCTGGCAGGCGGCGCGGCGCGGCTCGCCGGTCAGGCCAGCGGCAGCGGCTCGCGGACCAGGTCGTCCTCGGTCAGCGGCGCCGCGGTCCAACCCAGCGCGGCGGGCACCGTGTAGAGCCGCTCCCCGCCGCGCAGCGGGTAGGCGGGCGGGCCGTTGCCGATCAGCTCGGGGACGACGACACGCACAACGTGCAGCCCGCAGCGGGCGACGTCCGGTGTGGTCAGGTCCACGGAGAACGCGCGCAGCCCGAGCCCGGCCAACCGCCGCAGGTACCCCGCGCGCGCCCCCGACGGTGATCCGTCCCCCACCGCGGGGAGGTCGGCCAGCGCCACGGTCCGGGTCGGGCGCAGCCGGCGCAGCGCGGCGGGCTGGRCTCTCGGGTCGAGGTAGAGCTGGGCGATCGCCGGCAGGTCGACCAGCTCGCGGTAGTCCGCGCTCACTGCCGCGCCGTAGCTCCGGTCGGCCCGGAACGGCAGGAACACGTGCGGCTCGATGTCGCCGGTGGCCACCGCGCGCCACACGTCACTGTCCGGGTCCGCGAGCTGGTGGGTCAGTGTGAGCAGCTGCAGGGCCTCCACCAGCGCCTTCGCCCCGGCGGCCGCCGGGTCGGCACGGCACGCGCTGCCGAACGCGAGAATCGCGTCGGCGTCGTCGACGAGCAGCGCGCCGAGCACCGGCACGCCCAGCTGCGACGGCAGCGAAAGCAGCCGGACCTCCAGCGGGCGGTCCCGATGGGGCCGGCCCAGCTGGCCGGTGACCAGGCCGGCGTCGTCGACGGCCCGCGCCGGCGCGCCGGACGCCCACCACATCGTCGTCGCGTCCCGCTCGAACAGCTCCTCCAGCGCGGCCGTCTCCGCCTCGGCCCTGCTGCGCCCCGCGGCGATCCCCGAGTACATCAACGCGTTCACCGGCGGTTCGTCCCGGTGCGGGCCGTGGAAGTAGTCGAGGTAGACCAGCGATGCCGGGACCTCCACCTCCGCACCGCCGATCAGCTCCGTGCCCGTGACCCAGGCGACCGGAAGATCCCTCGTGAACGGGACGAAGGGGAACCCTGCCGTGGCGTACTGGCGGTCGGAGTAGAGCGCGAACGTGTGGGGGTCGACCGCGGCCACCCCGCGGGTGCGCAGCTCCTCCCAGCTCGCGACCGGCAGCCGGGCCGGGACCGCGTTGCCGCAGTATCGCTCGACCGCCTCCCCGATCGCCGCTCCGCGGGCCACGTCCGCGTCGCCGAGGCTCGCGCCGAAACCGAAACCGTCCGCCCGCCACCAGGTGAACCGGTCGGCGCGGGCGACCTTCGAGCCGCGCCCGAGCCAGCCGGAGGGCAGCCCTGGGCCACGGGGCTGGTCGACGATCGCGGTGATCAGCCCCAAGCGCGGGCCGAGCAGGTCCTCGGCGGTCACTGTTCCTTCACTCCGGTCGTGTCGCCCACGAAGGTCGTGTCGCCCACGAGGGCACGGGCGGTGAGGAGCACCAGGCGGGTGCCGTGCTCCCCCGGCCCGGACAGGACCGTCTGCTCGCAGACCCGCGTCCCGGTGGTCTCGTACCGGTCCAGACCGGTGCCCAGGTTGCGGGCGAGGAACGGGTGGTCACTGCTGGTGATCTCCAGGATCAGGCGGGCGCCGACGGGCACCCACTCGGCCGCGCCGGACAGCCGGACCACCCGGGAGGCCGGCTCCTCCTGCGCGGACACCCCGGCCGCCGGCCAGGTGGCCGAGCCGTACGCGATCTCGTACGCGGCGCCGTCCGGCAGCCAGACGAGGACGCGCGCGACCCAGTCCGCCGCGGGGGCGTCGGTGCGCGCCGCCAGCTCGACGCGGCCGGTGCCCAGCACCGTGACGGGCTCGTCCAGCGGCCCGGACAGGTAGCGGACGGCGTCCGGTCTGCCGAGCAGCTCCCGGCGGTCCGAGCCTGGCGCCACCGACGGGAACGGGTCTCGCGGGTCATAGCGGAAGCCGCGCGCGCCGGCCGGGCCCGGCTGCCCGGCCGCCAGTTTCCCGTCCGCTCGCGCGTGCCACGTGGTCTCGACGGCGCCCGGTGGCGGCCACGTCCGCGGGCTGGACCAGGCGTCGGCGCCACGAACGAAGATCTCGATGCCAGGGGGCGGCACCGGCGCGGGCGGGTCCGCCAGGACGGCGCGCAGCCAGTCGACGCAGACACCGGCGAACGGGTAGCGGGAGGACGGGCCGTGGTCGCGGTCACCGACGCGGGTGGAGACCCCGAACGCGAGGTCGTGCCCCCACGGCCCGACGACCAGGCGCCGCGGCGGGCGAGGCGTGATCGCCGAGCCGGCCAGCTCCCAGTGCTCCAGCGACTCGCCGACCAGCAGGTCATACCAGCCGCCCAGGTGGAACGCCGCCGCGGGCACCCGGGCGAGCTCGTCGTCGGTCAGCGCCTCCGGGCCCTCCTGCGGACCGCTGCGCAGGATGTCGCCCCAGTGCGGCAGCGCCACGCCGAACCGCTCGGGCAGCTCGCGGACCGGCAGGTGGTCGAGCACGTCCGGCGTCCGGGCGTGCACCGCACGCACCAGCCCATCGCGGCTGGTGCGCGAGTCGGCGCGCTCCAGCCACCAGTTCGCGTGCTCGGCGAGCCGCAGGATGCCGCTCGGTTCGAACTTCGTCCGGTGCAGCCCCATCGACGGGCCGAGGCTCACCACGGCCCGCACCGCCTCCGGCCGCTCGACGGCCAGCGCCCAGGCGGTGTACCCGCTGTACGAGCCCCCGTAGGCGACGAGGTGGCCATCGCACCAGGGCTGGGCCAGCAGCCAGTCCACCAGCGCGGCGCCGTCGCCCCGCTCGTCGCGGTAGGGCCGCCAGGTTCCGTCCGAGTCGTAGCGGCCACGCACGTCCTGCGTCACGTAGCCGAATCCGCGCTCGGCCCAGCCCTGGCCCTCTGCCAGATGCGCGCTGCGGCCGTACGGCGTGCGGGTGACGACCACGGGAACCGGCCAGTCCGCCCGCGCGGGCAGCTGGACGTCGACGGCGAGCGGCGTGCCGTCGTGTCCCGGTACCCGCAGGTTGAGCGCGAGACCGCTCGCCGCCACGCCGCCAGGCGCGATCGCGACGGCCGTCACGCCGGCACCCCCGCCGCGTGCGGCACCACATCGGACGGCACGGCGTCGGACGGCACGGCAGCGCGCGTGGAGGCGGACCGCGCGGGACCGGCATCCGCCGCGCCCGCCGTGGTCACGGGGGCGGCCACCACGGGCAGCGGCAGCACCGGGTGGCGGGTGACGACGCCGTCGGCGCCGATCTCCCACTGGACGTCGACGTCCGGGAGTTCATCGGTGGCCCACCAGCGCTCGACGTCGCCGAGCATCAGGCCCGCCGCCACGGCGATCACCCCGCGGGCCGGCCACGTGACTGGGGGATGCGGCTGCCCCGGCCGGTCCAGCCACGCCCAGAGGGTCAGCAGCTCGTCCGGGCTGTCCGCCGCGGCGAGCCGGCGGCTCCGAACGTCGGTGTAGCCGGCCGACCGGCCGGGCACCGTCAGTGGGCCGACGAACAGGCCGAGCCCTTCCGCGTGGCAGCGGGTCCACGCGGTCCCGTGCCGCCCGCACCACGCCCCCAACCGGCGCCAGGCGGCGTCCGGCAGCCAGCCGGCACAGGCCATCACCACATCCGCGTCCCGCACCGCCGCCTCATCCAGCGGCCCGCGGCGCACCTCGGCCCATCCGGCGGCCAGTTCGGCGACGAGCCGGGCGACGGGCCCGTCCCCGTCGACGTGCAGCCGAGGCGACCGCCGGGTGGCCTCCGCCGGGGCGGGATCCTCCACCAGTACTCCGTGTTCGCGAAGCACCCCGACCAGCGGCGCCGCGGCGTCGGCGGGATCCACCGGCACCGGCCCGGTCAGGGAGCCGTCGCCGCCGGCCAGCAGTCGGTCGCGCAGGTCGGCCACGACCTCCGGCGGGCCCGCGACCCGTAGGAAGACGTCGCCCGGCCCCGCGGCACGCCAGGTTCCGTCTGGAAACGGGTAAAGGTGATGGCCCGCGGCCAGCTTCATCATGATCCCTTCGGAGGTCGCGAACAACGGCGGAAAGGCCGGTCCCCGGCGGCGTGCCGCCGGGGACCGGCCCCTACCTCAGCGGCCCGCGACGAACGGGTTGTGGACCAGCGCGTTGGTGCCGACACCCTGCGGCGACGGCACCGGCGCGGCAGCCACGACCGGCTCGACCACGAAGTTCTCCATGCCAACCTCCCATGCGAAAACGACAACCATTTCCAATAATGAAGTTACGTGGCCGCGCACCCCGTGGCAACCTGTTCGAAAGAAGTACTCACGGTTACGGCACATGCAGTGACAATGTCGTTCCTGGACGAACTCAGGCCGCTCGCGAAACACCTGGCCCGCGGGCGAGACGAACCACCGGCACCGCTCGCCGGACACGGATTCCGCACCGAAGACCTTCGATACCAGGGCCTCGTGTACCGCGGCGCCCGCCAGCGGTCGAAGGATCCGACCCGCTGATCGGCGTCCGCGAGGACTACCAGCGATCCGGGGTGTCGTGCTCGTGGTCGTGGCTCCAGGTCATCCCAGGCCGGCAGCGGGTCGGGGAACTGTTGCCAGGCGGTGGGGCCGGCGGCGAGTTCGGCGTCGGTGAGGAGGGCCGGGTCGAGCCGTCGGCGTGGTTCGTCGGGGTCCAGGCCGACACCGATGAAGACCAGCTCCTGGGCGGCGGTCGGGCCGGTGAGCAGTTCGCCGGGTTCGATGGTCATGTTCGGCCCGGCCTGGGACCAGACGGCCAGGGTGTGCGGGCGGCTGGCGATATGACAGAAGCCCTTGCTGCGCAGCACACCCTCCCAGCCGGCCAGCGCGGCGGCCAGGCGGGCGGGATGGAAGGGACGGTCAGCACGGTAGGTGACCGAGCGGATGCCGTACTCCTCGGCCTCGGACGTGTGGTTGCCCACCAGTTCCTCGGCCCAGCCCGCCGACGTCGCCGCGGTGATCGGGTCGTAGCGCCCGGTGTCGAGGACCTCCGCCAGGTCGATCACTCCGTGGCCGGCGCGGACGAGGCAGGCGCTCGGGTTGAGMCTGCGCAACAGCCCTTCGACGGCKGCGGCCTGGTCGGCGGTGGCCAGGTCCGTCTTGTTCAGCACGAGCACGTCGGCGAACTCGACCTGGTCGATCAACAGGTCGGAGATGCCACGTTCATCGCCCTCATCGGCCTGAAGGGAGYGTTCGACGAGGTAGTCGCCACGCTCGAGCTCGGTCAGGAAGGTCGAGGTGTCGACGACGGTGACCATGGTGTCGAGGCGGGCGTGGTCGGAGAGGCTGGAGCCGTCCTCGAACGTCCAGTCGAACGTCGCCGCGACCGGCATCGGCTCGGAGATCCCGGTGGACTCGATGAGGATGGTGTCGAAGCGGCCCTCGCGGGCCAGCGAGCCCACGCTTTCGAGCAGGTCCTCCCGCAGGGTGCAGCAGATGCAGCCGTTGGTCAGTTCGACGAGGCGTTCCCCGCCCCGGCCGGAGACCAGCGAGGCGTCGATGTTGACCTCGCTCATGTCGTTGACCACCACCGCGACCCGGCGCCCCTCGCGGTTGGCGAGCACATGGTTGAGCAGCGTGGTCTTGCCCGCGCCGAGGAAGCCGGACAGCACGGTGACCGGAACCCGCGGATCGGCGTCCGTGCACGTCCGCTCGGAGTCGGCCATCCCCTCGTCCGTGTGTCGCGTCACGGCCCCACCTTCACTGATGGCAACGGTTTTCATTACGATAACGTCCCGGCACGGAGCCTGTGACCACAGACCCCTCGAAGGCCACAGCGCGACGCTCCACCCGACACCAGCCCGGCGCACCCTGCCGCTTCGCCGCGACCCGCACGCGAGATCGACCCGCCACCACTGGACATCGGGTCCACTCCTGAGGCAAGATGAAAACGGTTTTCATTACGGATGATGCCACGTCCACCACTACCAGCAGCGGGCGGGTCGATGAACGGCCACAGAAGGCCTGTCGGGCAACACCAGATCAGCCGGAGCGAGTTGGCGGCACTGCTGCGCGCCCTGCGCGCGACGGGCCCGTTCGAGCGCCGGCCCTACCGGCCTCCGACCCTCCGCAGACCAGGAGAACGTCTGTGTCGGCGCATTGCCAGGTAACGGGACGCAAGCCCGGGTTCGGCATGCGGGTGAGCCACTCGCATGTCCGCACCCGGCGCCGCTGGAATCCCAACATCCAGAAGAAGACCTACCGGCTGCCGAGCGAGAACCGGAAGGTGACCTTGACGCTGTCCACCAAGGGGATCAAGACGGTGGACAAGCTTGGCATTGAGGCGGTCGTACGTCGACTGYGCTCCCAGGGAGTGAAGGTCTGATGGCCCGCAACGAAGTCCGCCCGAAGATCAAACTCCGGTCGACCGCGGGAACCGGTTTCACCTACATCACGACCAAGAACCGCCGCAACGACCCGGACCGGCTCCAGCTCATGAAGTACGACCCCCGGATCCGCCGCCACGTGCTGTTCCGCGAGGAGCGGTAGCGGCACCGCCAGACCCCCATCCCCATCGACAGAGGACCACAGTGGCCAAGGCAAGCAAGATCGCTGCCGACAGGCGGCGGCGAGAGATCGTCGCCCGCCACGCCGAACGGCGCGCGGAACTCAAGGAGATCATCCGCAGGCCCTCCACACCGCAGGCCGAGCGGGACGCCGCCGTCGCGGAACTGCGCCGCCAGCCCCGCGACGCCAGCGCGACCCGGCTGCGCAACCGCGACCAGGTCGACGGCAGGCCGCGCGGCCATCTGCGGGACTTCGGCCTGTCCAGGATCCGGTTCCGGGAGATGGCCCATGCCGGGCAGCTCCCCGGTATCCGCAAGGCCAGCTGGTAGCACCCCACGCCGGCTGGCGTGCCGCCAGCCGGCACTACCCGACGAGACGGCGAGATGACGAACCGACACCGGCGCCCGGTGAAGAACCCGCGCAAGAAGCCCAACATCCTGATCGAGCGCGGCATCACCTACGTCGATTACAAGGACACCGCGCTGCTGCGCATGTTCATTTCCGACCGCGGGAAGATCCGAGCCCGCCGCGTCACGGGACTCACACCCAAGCAGCACCGGGAGGTCGCCCGCGCGATCAAGAACGCGCGGGAGATGGCGCTTCTCCCCTACTCCACCCGGCCACGATGACCTCATCGGCACCCTGGTCCTGGAAGCAGGTCGATCCCGCGGACTTCCCCACACCCCATCAGACGCTGCGCGAACTCGACCTTGACCCCGCCGAGTGACTCACCCTGCACTGCGAGCGCATCCACCGCACTGCCACCGGCCCGGACGGACACACGACGCGACCGTGGCGGACAAGGCATCGTTCTCCGCCGCACCTGAATCCGCGCCAGTGCCCGTGCTTGTCGCGGCACGCGGCCGATGCCGGCGGGGCGAACGGCCGCGACGCTGGACCCGACCGCTGGATGGCGGGGCGGCTCGGCGGGCAGACCGCTCGACCGGTCGGGGAGGCCGCGCCGGAGCCGCGCGGCCTCCCTGAAGATCAGCCTGCGCCCGCGCGCGCACCGGCGGCCACGCCCAGGCTGTGGCGTGCGGCTGGCACCAGGTCGGCCTCAAAGCGGAAGTCCGGATCTATCTGGCCGGCCAGATCCTCCCCCACCGCGCTGTTCGCCCACGCCGCCGCGTTGCGCAGGTGCATCTGATGCATCTGCGCGAGGAAGCGATCCGGATCCCGCACCGTCGCGTCGACCACCGCCTTCATCTGATCCAGCACCGCCCGATCCGCTCCGTCGAGATCGTCGATGGCGAACGGGTGTCCCTGCTCCATGGCCCGCACCGGAGCCGACTGGCCCACCCACGCCAGCAGATCCGCGCCCACCTCGCGGCGCAGAAAATCCACGTCCCCGGCGTCGGTGACTTTGTTGCCCACCACCGACAACGCGACGTCGAACTCCGCCGAGTACCCCTGGTACTGGCGGTGCACCGCCACCGCCTTCCGCGTCGGCTCACAGACCAGAAATGTCCGGTCAAACCGCGTGAACAATCCCGACGCGAACGCGTCGGCCCCCGCCGTCATATCCACCACCACGTACTCGCCGGGGCCGTCCTGCAGGTGGTTGAGCAACAGCTCCACGGCGCCCAGCTTGGAATGGAAACACGCCACCCCGAGATCCTCTTCGGCGAACGCCCCCGTGGCGAGCAGGCGTACACCCCCCGCCTCCAGCCCGAACCGCGACCAGAGCGGATCCTCCATGCCGAGCAGGCGCGAACCCGATCCCGGCGGGCTCGTCTTCACCATCACCTCTGCCGAAGGGATGCGGGGGTTGTCACCCCGCAGATAGTCCTTGATCTCGGCGAGATGTTCACCCATCGGTGGCGGCACCACGTCATCGGCGAGCCCCAACGCGGCACCCAGATGCTGGTTGATGTCTCCGTCGATCGCCAGCACCGAATGCCCGGAGGCGGCCAGATGCCGACAGAACAGGGCGGACAATGTGGTCTTCCCACTGCCACCCTTGCCAACAAATGCAATTTTCACGCGCGGCACTCCTTGACCATGGCGACCTTGCTGCGCCGCATCAGCGACGTCGCAACGATACTCGTTTTCATTTACGGCAGCCGGCTGCGCCACCGGCGTGCCGGCCAAGCCGATCAGGACCACCCGCCCAGCCGCAGCGGGAGCCGAGCGCGCGCTCGACGATAGGCGCCCGACGACCACACCAGGACCGGCCGGAAGGAGAAGGCCACAGCCAGTCACCTGGCCCCGCGCGGCTTCGCCGCCGCAGGCGGAGGCGTGCCCCGGGGTCGGCGGCCGGGGACGGCGTCAGGCTTCCCCTGCGGTCACAGCAGCCCGCGCTTGTAGGCGGCGACGAGCCGACGGGGCACCCGAAGCGTGCGGCCGTCGGGCGTGGTCACCGGCACGAGGTCGGGCGCCGCGGCCTTCCACTGGGCGCGGCGGTGCCGGGTGTTGCTGCGGGAGGTCCTGCGCTTGGGGACGGCCATGTCAGCGGCTCCTCTTTCCATAACGGCGGTTGAACTTCTCGACGCGGCCCGCAGTGTCGATCACCCGCTGGTCACCCGTCCAGAGCGGATGCGAATCTGCTGTGATGTCGACCGCGATGAGCGGGTAGACGTTGCCGTCCTCCCAGTCGATCGTGCGGTCCGACGTCGCCGTGGAACGGGTCAGAAAGGACTTTCCGGTCGATCGGTCCTGGAAGACAACCGGATGGTAATCGGGGTGTATATCCTTTTTCACAGCTCCTCCATCTCGTCGTCTGACTCGATGAACGGGTCGACGAATTCCAGTTCGCCGGCCAGTTCCAGTTCCTCGTCGGTCACCAGTGCCTCGCTCAGGGCGGCGATGATTGCTTCGGGTGGCGCGGTCAGGGTGATCACGACCACCTCCTGCCCGCGTTCGCCGGGGCGGCGGTCCGGGCTCGCCGAACCCCCCGCAAGGCAGGCAGGCGGGGCCTGCGCCCAGTCACTCACCGCGGTGAGCCACGACCCGAGACTGCCGACGGTCAGCCCACCGCCCGCCGATTCCAACCACAGCGCCCTGTGCGGCTGGCTGACGACCCACAACCGGCCACGGGCACGCACGACGCCGTCGAGCAGCACGTCCAGGGCGTCATGCAGGCGCATCGGATGGAACGGGCGGCCGGCAGCGAACCGGACGACCGCCACACCGTGCGACGGCTCCAGTGGCGGCCTTCCGTTCAGCAGGGTGCCGAAACCGTCATCGAAGCGACCGCGACGCGCGTCGGGCGGAATGGCCGCGAGCAGAGCGGCAGCGTCCAGCCCGCGGCGGTCGCGACGCGCGGCACGGGGGTTGAGGCGATCCAGCACGGCGTCGAGCACCGGGTCGACCTGCCCGCCCGTCAGCACCAGGCAGTCGGCGAACTCGACCGGCCCGACGGCGATCTGGGCCACGGTGCGGTCGTCGTCCTCGGCGGCACTCAGGCCACGCTCGGCGAGGAGATCGTTTCCGGTCGCGTCCGCGAGCCAGGTGGCCCGGTCCACCACGGTCACCACGGCCTTCACCCGCACGTCCGTCTCGCACACGGCGAAACAGACGGCCTCGGGTTCCAGCCGGGGATCGAGGTGGACGACGACCCGGCCACCCAGGCGCTCCAGCAGCGGCACCAGGTCCAGGCCGAGGGTGCAGGACACGCAGCCGTGGGCCAGCTCCACTGCCGTCAGTTCGCCGTCGACCCAGCGGCGCACGACACGCTGGGCAAGATCACGCAGGTCGTAGCGCACCAGGATCGAGCCCTGCCAGGCGCGCCAGATCTCCTCGCCCACGTCGTGGTCGCCGAGACCAGCGACCAGCACGACCTCTCTCAGCATAGGGACAGCTTATCGAAAACGGTTTCCACTCCAGATAGTGGGTCRCCGGTAGACCGTCGCACCGCCCGCCGCCCCGCCAGCGAAGCGCCCGCGATCGGATCTCCTCGATGCCGCGACGATCCGCCAGGTAGCYGGACCCGCGCGGGAGGTCACGATCTCCGGCCCCGAGCGGCCGGTCCGGCCACCAGGCCGCACCCAGAGCTGGAAAGGTCCGGCCTCCGCACCAGCCCGCGAACACAGGCGTATACCGTGATCGCCGGCGTRCAGATCGCATTACCCAGGCAGAACGAAATTCGTCAAACAGACCAGACAAGGCAGTACGTGCAGCAGCCGAATTTTCTTGTCACGGCAGTATTTTTCTGTCGCGGGGCAGTTTCCCGGCATGTCACACGCCGAGACGCTCTCCGCATCGAAGGCCTACGCCGCCGCCGCGGCAGACGCCGGTTTCGACGGTGTGTGGATCGCCGAGCACCACTTCATCTCCTACGGTGTCTGCCCGTCCGCGATCGCCTTCGCCGCCCACCTGCTCGGGAGCACCAGCAGCATCGAGGTCGGCACCGCGGCCTGCGTGCTGTCCACCCGCCATCCCGTCGCGCTCGGCGAGGAGACTGTGCTCCTCGACCACCTCTCAGAGGGACGGTTCCGGCTCGGGGTCGCCCGCGGCGGGCCGTGGCTGGACCTCGAGGTCTTCGGCACCGGCCTGCCGCGCTACGAACGAGGCTTCCCCGAAGCGCTCGACCTGCTCCTGCGGTGGCTCGGTGAGCAGAAGGTCGCCGCGGACGGCGAGTTCTTCGCCTTCCGCGAGACAGCGGTCGTGTCTCATGCACGCACCAGCCCTCGCCCACCCGTCTGGGTCGCCGCGACCTCGATCGCCACCGTCGACCTCGCCGCCGAACGCGGCCTGCCGCTGCTGTTGGGCATCCACGAGGACGCGCCGGCAAGGCACGCCTGCTCACCCGATACGCCGAAGTCGCCACCCGGAACGGGCACGACCCTCTTTCCGTTCCTCACACGGCAACAGTCCTGACCCAGGTCGGCGACAGCCGGGCCGAGGCGGCCGACACGCTCCGCACCACGATGCCCGGCTGGATCGGCCGCGGCACGGCGAACTACGTCCGGCTCGACGCGACCCCCGGGCCACAGCGTGATCCCCACGCCTACGTCGAGCATCTGCTTCGCATCCATCCCGTCGGCACCCCGGAACAGTGCACGCGGCGCCTCATCGAAACCATCGAGCGCACCGGCGTACGTCGTCTGCTACTCATGACGGAAGGCGCAGGCACCAGGCAGGACGTGCTCGACAACATCGCCCGGATCGGCGCCGAGGTCCTCCCGCCGATCACCGGCGGCGCGACGACCAGAACAGCCGGCGGGCCAGACCGGGGGGCCTTCCCACAGCCATTCACTCCCTGATGGATCCCTGCAACCCACTCGCCGGGCGCCGGCAGGCCTGGGGGCGGTAGTCACCTACGCACGAGCCTCCGCGCTGTCACCCCACGCACGTCTTCGCCCACACGAGGAGAGCGACACCGCCGCGCCGACCGCTCGCGGACAGCACGTCCACGAGCGGCCGCAGCCTCGCCAGCTCCGCCGCGTGCTCAGCAGTCGACGAGTTCCGGCTGCTGGTTGAGGACCTGACCCTCGATCGACACGAACCGCTGGTACTGGGTTCCATCGACGGTCTCGGGACGGAACGCCGCGAGACGGTGGCAGTTCTGGAAGGCCAGAACCACGCCGAAACGACGCTCCAGTGCCCCGCGGATGGCGTTGCTCGCCAGCGCCCGCAGAAGCTGCCCGCGGGCCTGCTCGTCCTGCGGCGGCACCAGGTTGTCGGCGAAGTCCCGATCGCTGGCGGGCAGCTCGGCGGCAAGGCGCTCGACGAGCCCGTAGGCGTAGGGCAGCGACTCCCGCACGCAGGCGAGGAACTCGTCGTCGTCCAGTCTGCCTTCCGCGGCGGCGGTGACCATGTCAGGGGGAACGGTCAGGGACACGAACGGCCTCCCAGGGCAACGAAGGATCACGACCATCGAGACGGTCTCCGGACGGGCGATGCATGTCAATGATCCTGTTGGCGTTCGAGTGTTGGACGTCCCAAATGTCCGAGCCTCGCGATCCGCATTCCACCCGACATCTCACGTAGAGTCATTTCGCGCATGTCGGAGCTGCCGTCGCGGTACGGCGGAAAGTGGAGGATGGCTCCCCGGCAAGACTCTCGTGATCTTTCCATCTTCCTTCGGCCGTGCCGGGTTCGGGGTTGACGGCGGGCTGCGGGCACCGCGCGCCCGACAGCCCCAGAGGTCAGCTCACATCCGATCCGGGCCCGTGATGGCAGAATCGAACGCTAGGCAGCACGGGGCTGCGACCAGCGAGAAGGCCGGGAGCGGGCCCGGCGCTCGACCAGGAGGAGGCCGATCACATGACCAGAGCGGATTCCTCCCAAGCCSAGGACGGCGCGCGCCGCGTCGGTACGACGTCGCGGTCCACGAGGCAGGGGGCGGCCATCTCGGCTGCCCTCGGCGCCACCGAGACGTTCACCACCGCACAGGAACTACACGCGATGCTGCGGGCGACAGGCGACTCGACCGGCCTCACGACCGTCTACCGGCACCTGCAGGTACTCGCCGACCGGGGCGAGGTCGACGTCCTGAGGCATACCGACGGCGAAACGCTGTACCGGCGATGCGCGAGCGAGGAACACCACCACCACCTCGTCTGYCGGACCTGCGGGCTGGCCGTCGAGATCAGCAACCCCGACGTCGAGGCCTGGGCGGCTCGCGTCGCGGTAGCCGAAGGGTTCACCGACGTGACCCACACCGTCGAAATCTCCGGCCTGTGTCGCGCCTRCTCGGGCCTTCCGCGCGAGCCATAGAGCAGCTTCCAAGCACATGACCCAAACGTGCTGCCGACGGTGTTCCTTGGGCAGCCAGCGGGTCACAGCCGCCCCACATACAGCGACGTTCCGTTTCTCGTAGGCCGCGAACCGCGAGCAGCATGGCGAACGCTCACCGACGGCGGGTGATGGGTTGAGTGTCGGCGTCGACATCACCGCCGCGGGCCGCGTCCGCCTCGGTCCGAAGGGATACAGGGCTGTGGGGGCTGGGCGGGTGTCGTCGTGATGCGGCGAGGGCGGCGACGGCGGTGGTGAGGGGTACCGAGGCGACCAGGCCGATAGTGCCGGCGGCGGTCCGCACGATCTCGGCGCCGACGAGATCGGTGCCGGCCAGGTCGGCGCTGCTGCGGTCGGCGAGGGTGAACAGGAGCAGGGTCGGCAGGGCGGCACCGGCGTAGGCGAGCACCAGGGTGTAGACGCTGGAGGCGATGTGGTCGCGTCCGACGCRCATCCCGGAGCGGTACAGGTGCCGCAGCGAGGCCTGCGGGACCCGCGTCGGACACCTCCCAGACCGCGGCGGCCTGGGTGATCGTCATGTCGTTGATCAGGCCGAGTGAGCCGATGATGACACTGGCGAGCACGAGGCCTGGAAGGCTCAGCTGCCCGGCGAACGCCTTGAGCATCACGTCCTCGTCCGAACCGAGCCCGGTGATGTGGGCGAACCTGATCGCCAGTGCGCCGAACGCGCCGGTCAGGGCCATGCTGGCGATGGTGCCCAGCAGCGCGGCGGTCGTGCGCGCGGAAACGCCGTGCGCGAGATAAAGCAGAACGACAACCAGGGCGGTACCCGTGGTCAGGGCGACCGCGACGGGAGGATGCCCGTCGAGCAGGGACGGCAACGTGAACCTGACGATCACCAGATAGCTCAGGACGAGGCCGACGAGCGCGGCCAGCCCACGCCAACGCGCGACGGCGACGACCACGGCGGCGGCGGCGGCGAGGAACGCGATCGCGCCGATGGGCGCGGAGCGTTGGAAGTCCGCGACGTAGTAGGCGGCCTTGCCCGCGATGTCGGTGGTGGGAGCGAGCCGGACCCTGTCCCCCGCTTCCAGCACCGGTCCGGTGGGATCGACCAGCGTGTCGAGATGGAGCCGGGTACCGGAATCCGGCGCGTCGTCCAGGACCACGTCGATGCGGTCGCAGATCCCCTGCGACGTCCCCGTGCCGGTCAGGTCGGGGCAGGGCCCCGGCCGACGCGTTCGACCCGGTTCAGGAGGGTGTGGGCCAAGGAGTGTGAACCGGCTCCGCATCAAGGTTTTCCGCGCCGCCCACAGCAGCACCGTGAGCGTAATGATCATCTATGCCGCGAGGTAAACGAACGCGAACGTGGGTGAGGCCAGCGCGTACAGGAGCCACGCCGCGACGCTGGCGGCGATGTTCCCGATCGCCTGCACGGTGGCGAGCAGCCCGAACGCCGACCCGCGGATCCGCTCGGACGCGCACGCGGCAACCGCCGCATGCTCCGCGGTCTCCGCGCACCCGACCCGACACTGGCCAGCACGAACGCGACCCCAGCAGCCAGAGCTGCCACCCGGACACCGCGAACAGCAGGTAGGAGACCAGGAACGCCGTCACACCGGCAACGGTGACCAGCAGCGGCTGACGGCGGCCAAGCCGGCCGGAGATCCCTCCGGCGGGAAACGACGCGATCGTGGCAGCGACGTTGTAGGCGATGTACAGGCCGATCGCGATCCGGGTGGCCGTGGCCGTGCCGTGGCCCGGGGCCCGCAGGTCGCCGGCCCGCAGGATCAGCGGGGTGACGGCCACGGTTCGCGATCACCTGCCCTGCACGACAGCTTCCGCCGGGCGCGACCGCCTCGACACCCCCCGACGGCCTCCTCTAGTTTGCAGTTGCGAATCATAGGCAACTACTGTTCAGTCGCAGGCCGACCGAGGGAGCAGGATCCATGGGAAGCGCCCCTACCGACCCGATGGCCGCGTGCCTGCCGGTGGCGATCGAGATCATGACCGCCTACACCGACTCCGCCGACGACCCCACCTTCTTCTGGGAGAGCGTCCAACGGGTGATGGCCGACGGCGCGCAGCGCACCAACCCGGCGGYGGCCATGGCCGAGCTCGTACTCGGGCTGGCGACACTGTGCGGGATCACCCTGAACGATCTCGCCGATCGTTCCGGATCTGACGTGGCGGCGCGCGACATCCTGCGCGACATCCGGCGCGGGTACGTCTCCGGCGCTGCCGGACCCGTCAAGCCGGCCAGCTCGGCCGAGAGCGGCTGACGGCCTCTCCTCGCCCACGAACCCCCATACCGCGACGGTCCACACACTGCGGATCATCATCCACCCTCAACCAGTGAAGGACGACCAGGTGAGCGTCTACACCCTGCCCGACCTCCAGTACGACTACGCCGCGCTGGAGCCGGCGATCAGCGGCCAGATCCTCGAACTGCACCACGACAAGCACCACGCGACCTACGTCGCCGGCGCCAACACCACACTGGACAAGCTCGCCGAGGCCCGGGAGAAGGGCGACTTCGGCGCGATCGTCGGCCTGGAGAAGACTCTGGCGTTCAACGTCTCCGGCCACATCCTGCACTCCGTCTACTGGCAGAACCTCTCCCCCGACGGCGGCGACAAGCCCGACGGCGCCCTCGGCGACGCCATCRCCGAGTCCTTCGGCTCGTTCGACAGCTTCAGGGCACAGCTCACCGCGGCCACCACCACGGTGCAGGGCTCCGGATGGGGCGTCCTGGCCTACGACCAGCTCTCCGGGCGCCTCCTCGTCGAGCAGGTCTACGACCACCAGAGCAACGTCGGCATCGGCAACAGCGCCCTGCTCGTCTTCGACGCCTGGGAGCACGCCTGGTACCTGCAGTACAAGAACGTCAAAGCCGACTACGTGACCGCCCTGTGGGACATCGTCAACTGGGCCGACGTCGCCGCCCGCTACACCGCCGCCAGGCAGATCACCCCGGTCTGACCCGACCCGCGCGCAGGCTCCACGTCACCCTGCCGACCGGGAGGGAAAGCACCTACCACCCCGGCCGGCAGGGCACCCGGCGTCGACGGTCAGACCGGTTCCGCCGAGGCCTCCAGGGCCGGCCGACCCGCACCCCAGCGTTCCTCGATGAGCACGCGGGCGATGACGACCCGCTGTGCCTGGCCTCCGGAAAGCTCGTCGGCATGCCGGTCCGCGAGGCTGGGGTCGCGGACGGGTCAGTGGGCGTGCGCCACGGAATGATGCTGGAGCCGAGGCTCGGGTCGGACCCGGGCCAGTAGCTCGCCCACGACGGGGTCGGCAAGCCGGTAGCGGATCACCCGGCCGTCCCGCTCGGCGACGACGGCCTGCTGGTGACGCAGAACCCGCAGTGCCTGCGAGACCGCGGCGTCGTTCATCTCGACCGCGACGGCGAGGTCCGAGACGGAGATCGGGCCGACATGGTGGATCGCCAGCAGGATCGCGAGCCGGCCCGGCTCACCGAGCATCGCGAACAGGCCGGCCCAGCGCGCGACGTCGGCCCGGTCCCCGATCGCGGCAACCGCGTCACACGCCCGGTCATGATCGATGATCCGATGCTGGGACCGGGCGTCCAACCGGTGCATCGGCCAATTGTCGCACCCGCGCCGCCAGCCGGATGCCGGCCGATGCGCGACCCCCTCCCGGTCCGGCGGGCGCAACCATGCTCCACCGCTCATCGTGCGCGCAGCACAAAAACCTGCATTTCCTTGCAGATGAGCATGTGATCTCGTACAGTTCGTCCCGCCGTGGTGTTCGGGAAGCCGGTGTGAAACCGGAGCGGCCCTCGCCACTGTGATCGGGATGTCACCGGCCAGTCCCCGCCGAGTCGGGGAAGTCACTGGGCGCCGGAAATCGTCGCCTGGGAAGGCGGCCGGTGACGCACCACCCGTCAGCCAGGAGACCGGCCACGGCACCCGCGATCCGTCCACGAGGTGCTGGAAGGCGGCTTTACTTCGTATGCGCGCACGTCTGGTGGCCCTGGGGGCCACCCTCCTGCTCACCCCGGCCCTGCTGGCGGGCTGCGGCGACGACGACCCGTCACCGGCCGCCGGACCGAGTGCCGACGCCCATGGCTGCGTCACCTCGTTCGACGAGGGCACCGACTACTTCCCCGTGCACTCCACCCTGGAGCACGCGAAGAACTTCACGATCACCTACGAGAAGGCCTACCAAATCCTCACGGTGAAGGAGCCCTACCCGGACGGGAAACCCGAGTCCTACGTGCTCTACCGGTGYGGCACCCCGAAGCCGGAGCTGACCGACGACCTCACCGACGCACCGCGCCTCCAGGTGCCGATCGACAGCCTGTACTCCGGCTCGACCACCCACCTGCCGCTGCTGGCCGACCTCGACCGCACCGACATTCTCACCGGCGTGTCGACCGCGACCTCCGTGGTCAACAAGGACATCCGCGCCCGCATCGACACGGGCACGGTCGTCGAGTACGCGAGCAACGGCCAGCTCGACACCGAGAAGGTCGTCACCGCCGCGCCGGACGTCCTGATGACCGGCGGCACCGACGACCCGGCCTACCAGAAGCTGCGCGACGCCGGCATCCCGGTCGTCGCCAACGCGGAATGGCTGGAGGCCGACCCGCTCGGCCGCGCCGAATGGGTGAAGTTCATGGCCGCGCTCACCGGCGACGAGGAGAAGGCCACGAAGGTCTTCGACCAGATCGAGGCCGACTACGACGCCATCGTCGACAAGGTGCCCGACAGCCCACAGGTCCCCGCCCTGATCGGCACCATGTACCAGGGCACCTGGTACATGCCCTCCGGTGGCAGCTACGTCGGCAAGCTCCTCGCCGACGCCGGCGCCAGCTACCCCTGGTCCGGCGAGAAGGAAACCGGCAGCCTCGAACTCGACTTCGAGACCGTCTTCACCAGGGCCGGCAGCGCGAAGATCTGGCTCGCCGACGGCGAATGGAAGACGAAGGCGGACATCACCGCTGAGGATGCCCGCTACGGCCAGTTCGCGGCCTTCCGCGACGGCCAGATCTGGAGCAACAACCTCGTCATCGGCGCCGGCGGCGGCAACGACTACTGGGAACGCGGCGTGACCCGCCCCGACCTCGTCCTCGGTGACCTCGCCGCCATCCTGCACCCCGACGCCTTCCCCAACCACACCTTCGCCTTCTACCAGCAGATCAAGTAGTGACCTCGACCGTCGACCCCACGGCGGGGGCCGCCCCTGACCCGGCGGCCCCCGCCAGCGCTACCCACAGGGCACCCGCGAGGGGCACCGCACCCGCGGAAGACCGGCGCCGGCCATCCGCCCGCGAGCCGCTCGTCCTCACCGCACTGGCCGCGGGACTGCTCGGCGTGTTCCTGCTCGCGCTGGCCATCGGGTCAGTCTCCATCCCCCTCGACGAGACCCTGCGCGTGCTCGTCGGCCACGAGCCGCACGACCCGCGCTGGACGGTGGTCATCCGTGAGATCCGGYTGCCCCGCGCACTCACCGCCGTGCTCGCCGGAGCGGCGCTGGGAGTCGCCGGCCTGCAGATGCAGACCCTGTTCCGCAACCCACTCGCGGACCCGTACTCGCTGGGGGTCAGCTCCGGTGCCAGCCTCGGCGTCGCCCTCGTCGTCGCCGGTGTCGGCGGCTCCGGCGGCACCTTCACCGCCAGCGTCGCCGGCAGCGGCCGGTACGGCATCGTCGTGGCGTCGGCGGCCGGAGCCGCCGTCGTCCTCGGCGCGGTACTCGCGCTCGCCCAGTGGGTACGCTCCGTCGTCACCCTGCTGGTCATCGGCGTCATCCTCACCAGTGCGGTGGGCTCCCTGGTCAGCCTCCTGCTGACCTGGACAGCGCCGCAACGGGCCATCCAGTACTGGATGTGGTCGCTCGGGAGTTTCGCCGGGACGTCCAACGCCGATCTGGCCGTCTTCGCGCCGATAGTCGGGGCCGGGCTGCTGCTGGCGCTGCTGACCGTCAAGCCGCTCAACGCCCTGCTGCTCGGCGAGAACTACGCCCGCACCCTCGGCCTGCGGCTACGCCACGTCCGCGCGGCCACCCTGCTCGGCGCGTCCCTGCTCGCCGGCGCGGTGACCGCCTTCTGCGGCCCTGTCGCCTTCCTCGGCATCGCCGTGCCGCACATCGCCCGCCGCGCACTCGGCACCGCCGATCATCGGCTGCTCGTCCCGGGGACAATGCTCACCGGGGCCGGGCTGGCACTCGCCTGCTCGATCGGCTCCCAGCTGCCCGGCACCGACATGGTCCTGCCCATCAACGTCATCACCTCGCTGGTCGGCGCCCCCATCGTCATCGCGGTGCTCCTGCGGGCCCGCGCCGCCGTCGCCGGAGTCGCCTGATGCCCGGTCAGCAGCCGTGGCGGCGCGCCGCGGTGCCGCAGGAGGCCGGAACACAGCCCGAGACCGGGCTCCGGCTGGACGGACTCGCCGTCGGCTACGGCCACCGGCGCGGACGCCGTCCCGTACTCACCGCGCTGACCGCCGTCGCACCGCGCGGCGGACTGACCGTGCTGCTCGGCCCGAACGGCGTCGGCAAGTCCACCCTGCTGCGCACCCTCGCCGGCCTGCAACCACCGCTGGGCGGGCGGGTCCTGCTGGACGGATCCGACCTCGCCCGGCTCGGCCGCGCCGACCGGGCCCGGATGGTGAGCACCGTCCTCACCGACCGCGTCCAGGTCGGCCTGCTCACCACCGCGGACCTCGTCGGCCTCGGACGCCACCCACACACCGGCCCCACCGGCCGCCTCGACGCCACCGACCACGCCGTCGTCGACTGGGCCCTGGCCGCCGTCGGCGCGACCCGGCTGGYCACCCGCGACGCCGACGAACTCTCCGACGGCGAACGCCAACGGGCGATGATCGCGCGCGCCCTCGCCCAGGAACCGTCACTGATGCTCCTCGACGAGCCGACCGCCTTCCTCGACGCTCCCAGCCGGGTCACCATCACCGCGCTGCTACGCCGCCTCGCCCGCGAACGTGACCTCGCCGTCGTCGTCTCCACCCACGACCTGGAGCTCTCCCTCCGGGTCGCCGACCAGGTCTGGCTCGTCAACCGGGTAGGAAACCTGCACACGGGCACCCCCGACGAGGTGATCGACTCAGGGGCGATCAACGCCACCTTCGACGGCGACGACCTGCACTTCGACCCCGCCACCCGGACCTTCGAACTCCGCGGGACGCCTCAGTAAGGAGCCGGAGATGACCACCGACACCAACTACCGCACCGTCGACGAACTGGGCAACGGCACCCTGCACCTCTGGGACCTGCCCACCGACACCGACACCCTGCTGTCGATCATCACGGACGTCTTCACCGACCACTGGCGCCAGATCGGCTTCGGCGTCATCGTCCAAGGCGCCGCCTGGGAAGTCGCCGCACCGAACGCGCCCCGGAAGATCGCCATGTACGACGGATACGTAACGGTGGATTTCGGCGCCTGGCACTTCCACCTCTGCATCGGCGAACACACCGCCAGCGGCCCCGAACTCGGCCGCATCCGCCGCTGCGCCCGCGCCGAGCTCTACCGCCGCATCGGCCTGGACGGCGCGCCCGCCTCCTGGGGGCTGCGGATGTTCAACACGATCGGCGAGCAGATGATGACCGTCCTGCTCCCCAACCCGTTCCTCACCGACACCCAGAAACTATGCGCCGTCCCCGACTTCTCCCGGCTCGCCGCCTGGGACCACCTCCGCCACCGCTACCTCGGACTCGGCCCCGACCCACTCGACCGCACCGGCACCGGCTTCCGCCACGGCTGACTCCCCACCATGCGGAAGCGTGCTTCGAAAGTTGCCTCTCTCAGCTGATTGCTCTGAGCGTCCGGGGCGGTTCACCGCTGTCGCGGTAGGYGGCGAGGAGATCCTCGCGGGCGCGCGCGACCCGGGAGCGGATGGTGCCGATGGGGCAGTCACAGACCTGCGCGGCCTCGGCGTAGGTGAGGCCCAGCAGCTGTGTCGCCACGAAGGCCTCGCGGCGGTCGGCGGGCAGCTCGTGCAGCAGCGTCCGCAGGATGACTCCGTCCTCGACGGAACTGTTGGCGGYGGGCTCGGTGTCGACGGTCCGGCGCCAGTCCGTTTCCGAGGCGGACCGCGGGCCGCGGGTCAGCGCACGGATGTGGTCGGCGGCGACCCGCCGCGCGATGGCCAGCAGCCAGGTCCGGGCCGAGGAGCGGCCGGCGAACGAGGGCAGGGCCCGGATCGCCCGGGCGTAGGTCTCCTGGCACAGGTCCTCAGCACAGCCCGGGTCGGTCAGGTGCAGCAGGAACCGGTGGGTCTGCTGTTGGGTCGCGCGGATGAACGCCGCCGCGGCGGCCTGGTCACCACGGCCGCCTGCCACTGCCCAGGCGGTGACCGTCTGCTCATCGTGCTCGACTCCTGACACGCCCGGAAGGCTATCCGGTGGCACAGCGGCCGTTTCCGGGCTTTGGAACTTTTCGCCGCCACAGGACGACAATGCAGACCATGGGGTGTGAGACCTGGCGCGAAGCGCTGTCCGCTCGGCTCGACGGGGAGGAGCCCGGAGTGTCAGCGGCACTCATCGACGCGCACCTGGAACGGTGCCCGGCCTGCGCCGCCTGGCAGCGCGAGGCGGCGTTGCTCCGCGCCGCCGTCCACGCGGCACCTCACGACGCTCCTTCGCCGGACTTCACTCACCTGTCCGGGCTGACCCCCGCCAAGGTGTCGCCCCTGTTCGTCTGTCTGCGCTGGGGGYTCGCCGCKCTGGGGCTCGCCCAGCTCGTGCTCGGGCTGCTGCAGGTTCTCGGGGTGGGGCCGTTCCATGCCGCCCCGGTCTCGACCCATCACGGCGTGACCGGCGCGACGCATGCGGAACACCTGTCGCACGAGTCCGCCGCCTGGAACCTCGCGGTGGGCGTCGGTTTCCTGGCCGCCGCGGCACGCCGCGCCGTCGCGGACGGGCTCGTGCCGCTGCTCACGGCGTTCGTCGGAATCCTCGGGTTGCTGTCCATCAACGACATCACCCACGGCGAGGTCTCGGCCAGCCGGCTGCTCACCCACACGGTTCTCCTCGCGGGCTACCTGTTGGTCCTGACGCTCACCCGGCTGACCACCGACCCCGGCGCCCCGTGGGCGAAAACCACACGTGACGGCACCGAACGTGACGACCGCGGCGCCGATTCCCCCGCGGGGGTGCGGACTCAGCAACGACTGCGTCTGGTTCCCCGGCCGACGAGCCGACTGCGACGCGGCGACCGGCACGCCGCCTGACGTCCGCCAACCGCTGCGCCTGCCAGGGGTAGCCCGGCGGTGGGGCGGCTCATCCAGGCCCGTCTGCCCCGAGGGTTCCGCTCGCTGTCCGGTCAGGCGTGACATGTCGGGAACCAGAAGGGGCTCGCTGCCGACTACCTGAACATGAACTCGACAGCTTCGCGGGATGGCGAGGCCGGGAGTACCGGTCCGGGCAGGCTCTGCCTGGATGACGGTATCGGCCGCTGGGTCGGGATCACGCCGGCGGCCGTATCCACGCCGGCGGTCCAGTGCGTGCGGACGGCGGTCCTCGCGGGCGTGGGCGGGCATGTGCCAGCGGGGACCGTGACCAATGACGACCTGACGGCCAGGTTCGACACCTCGGACTCCTGGATCAGGGAACGCACCGGGATCCACACCCGGCATGTCGTCGCACCGGGTGAGTCCACCTCCGACCTCGCCGTGCGGGCGGGCGCCGCGGCGCTGGAGTCCGCCGGGACGAAAGCGGTGGGCGCGGTCGTCGTCGCGACGACCACCCCGGACCGGCCCTGTCCGGCGACCGCTCCCGTGGTCGCCGACCGGCTGGGGCTCGGGAAGGTGCCCGCTTTCGACCTGGGTGCGGTGTGCTCGGGTTTCGTCTACGGGCTCGCCACCGCCCACGGGCTGATCTCCGCCGGCGTGGTGGACAGTGTCCTGCTCATCGGGGCGGACACCTTCTCCACCATCCTGGACCCGCAGGACCGCGGTACGAGGGCGGTGTTCGGTGACGGTGCGGGAGCCGTCGTGCTGCGTGCCGGTGAGCGCTCCGAGGCCGGCGCGTTGCTGGCCTTCGACCTGGGCAGTGACGGCTCCCAGGAGGACCTGATCACGGTCCGTTCCGGCGGGTCCCGGGCACCGCTGCCGGTCGGCGGACCGTCCGCGCCTGACGGGTCTGGATCCGGCCGCTGGTTCTCCATGCAGGGGCAGGTCGTCTACCGGCATGCCGTCGGGCGGATGACGGCGTCGGCGCGTGCTGTCCTCGCCTCCGTCGGCTGGCCGCCGGACGCCGTGGACCTGTTCGTGGCGCACCAGGCGAACGAGCGCATTCTGACCGCGGTCGGGGCGCGGCTCGGGATCCCGGCCGGGAACGTGTCCGTGCGGCTGGCTGACGTGGGTAACACCGCCGCGGCCTCGATCCCGCTGGCGCTGTCGGCCGAGTGGGCGGCGGGCCGGCTGCGCCCGCGGGATCGGGTCCTTCTTACGGCCTTCGGCGGGGGAACGACCTGGGGCTCGGTCGCGCTGATGTGGCCGGAGATCACACCGTGAGCGGTGACGCCGGTCGGATCGGCGCGAGCCGGATCGAACCCGCCGATGTCCGCGCGGTGGTGACCGTGTTCGTCGGCGAGTACGGCACCGTGCCGCCTGGCGGTGTCCCGCAGGAGGCTCTGCTGAGCGATCTCGATGTGGATTCGCTCGGCCTCGTGGACCTGCTGACCCTGTTGGAACGCGAGTTCGGGGTGGAGGTGCCGGACGAGCGCATCGCCGGGATCTCCAGTGTCGCGGACCTGATCGACGAGGTGGTGGCGGTGTCCCTGCCGGGTGGCGCGCACGGCCCGGGCAGAGGTGACGACGAGAGGAGCCCGCTGTCGTGAGAACCCGTCGGGCGGACAACGGTTTCGGGGTGGTGGTCGAGGGATTCGACCCGGCCTCGGACGCCGAGGTGGCCGAGCTGAAACGGACCGTCTACCGGGAACGCATCGCCGTGCTGACCGGCCAGGATCTCGATCCGGCGGCTTTCCTGCGCCTCGGGCGGCGGCTGGGGCGACCCGAGGCCTATTACGAGCCCATCTACCATCACCCGGACGTTCCCGAGGTGTTCGTCTCGTCGAACGTCGCGCAGGCCGGAGAACAGATCGGTGTACCCCGAACCGGGAAGTTCTGGCATTCGGACTACCAGTTCATGCCCGACCCGTTCGACCTGACCCTGATTCTTCCGCAGGTCGTGCCGAGCCGGAACCGCGGCACGTTCTTCATCGACATGTCCCGTGCCTACGAGCTGCTGGACGGCCGGCTGCGCGCGGCGGTCGAGGGAACGTTCGCCCGCCACAGCGTCCGGCGCTACTTCAAGATCCGGCCCGGCGACGTCTACCGGCCGATCTCGGAGGTGCTGGCCGAAATCGACGAGCGCACCCCCGCGGTCCGCTTCCCGACGGTCGTGACCCACCCGCACAGCGGACGAAAGCTCCTCTACATCAGCGAGGGCTTCACCCAGGCCATCGAGGACGCCGAGGGCGAGGAACGCCCAGGTCTGCTCGCCGAGCTCCTGACCGCCAGCGGGCAGCTCGACCCCACCTGTACCCATCCGGCCATTCACCTGCAGACCTTCGACGTGGGTGACCTGCTGGTGTGGGACAACCGCTCCCTGGTGCACCGGGCCCTGCACACCGCGACCGACGAGCCCGCTGTGTCCTACCGGGTGACCGTGTACGACCCGCCGGCCGTGGACGCCGACGGCTCRCTGGAGCTGGCCGGCGCGGGGGTGGCATGACCACCCTCACGACCTCGCGGGTCGTCGCCGACGACCCGCGGCTGCGGGAGCAGGTGCTGCGCTGCTACAAGCCGCACTGCCGGTACCTGCGTTCGGCGACGGCCACGTTCGACGACGGACGGATCCGACTGACGGCAGACTTCTCGATCCCGGAGTCCTGCTACATCGACGACACCGGGCATCTCAACGCCGTCGAGGTCAACATCTGTTACAACCAGATGCTCTATCTCGCCATCGCGACCTGTGTGAGAGAAAAGGCGGAGCCGGTATTCGCGGGCTGGACGATGGAGGATTTCCTCCGCCGCCAGCTGCCCTCGGTGCTCATCGCCCGCATGCAGAGCGTCTTCACCCGCGGGCTGGACGCGCGGGGCTTCTCCGGCGAGTTCCGACTGGACCAGGCCACCGCGCGCCGRCTGCGTCCGGGCAGCGACCCGCTGATCTCCTTGAGCACCTCCTTCCGTTACTGGGACCAGGTCGGCGACGGATGCCATGRCACCGCCGCCGTCGCGGTCGTCCCCGACTCCGCTCCTCCCGCGACGACATCCCCGGAGGCACCTGTCCCGGATGCGACGTCGCCGTCGCCGGACCCGGCTCGTACGGGACGAGGCCTGTGACGGCCCCCGAAGCGCCCACGGAGGCGGCCCCACCCACGGCCGCCGCGCATCAGGTCACGTCGCGGCCACCTGGAATCGCCGAGCTGGTCTCCCGGCACGCGGCCAGGCAGCCCCACACCCCTGCTGTCATCTGCGCCGGCCGCACGACCGACTACGAGCGGCTCGACCGGGAGAGCAACCGGACGGCCTGGGCGATCCTCGGCTCCGGCATCCCGGCCGGCGGCCGGGTGGCCTATCTCGGCCGCGAGTCCGAGCACTACTACGAGGTGTTCGTCGCCTGTGCCAAGGCCGGGACGGTGCTCGTCCCCATCAACTGGCGTCTGACCGCCCCGGAGATCGAGCACATCCTGCGGGACTCGGCATCCGAGCTGCTCTTCGTCACCGCTGACCTGCGCGCCACCGCCGAACAGGCGATCGGGCCACACGCTGATGTGTGGATCGTCGTCGTGGACGGCCCAGCACCTGGCGCGGCGGCGGGGTTACCCGCAGGCCCGGACCGAGGTCCCCACCTGGCGGTCTGGAAGGAGTCCCACAGCACCGCCGCCGTGGAGGGCATGGGCCCGGGTGGAGCCAGCGGTGGACCGGACGATCCGATCCTGCAGCTGTACACCAGCGGGACCACCGGGCTACCGAAGGGCGTCGTGCTGGCGCAGCGCAGCCTGCACGCCGTGCGGGAGGCACTCGCGGGCGCCGGGCTGGACTGGATCGACTGGCGACCGGGCGACCGGGCCCTGGTCGGCATCCCGGGCTTTCACGTCGGGGGCATCTGGTGGGCGTCACAGAACCTCGCCGCGGGGGTGACGAACGTGGTGCTGCCCGCGTTCGACAGTCGCACGGCGGTGCGGCTCATTCGTGACCTCGGGGTGACCACCGCCTGTGTGGTGCCGTCGATGCTGCGGCTGATGCTCGCCGAACCGGAGGCCGATCGCGCCGCGTTCCGCACCCTACGCAAGATCGTCTATGGTGGCTCCCCGATCTCCGAGAGCCTGTTGCGGGAGTCGCTGGAGACCTTCGACTGCGAGTTCGCCCAGATCTACGGCCTCACCGAGACCGGCAACACCGCTGTGTGCCTGCCACCGGCGGACCACCGGCCGGGCAGCGCGCGGCTGCGCGCGGCGGGCCGCCCCTACCCGGGTATCGAGGCGAAGGTCGTCGGCCCAGACGGGGCCACGCTGCCCGCCGGTGAGGTCGGCGAGATCTGCCTGTTCACCCCCGCCCGGATGATCGGCTACTGGAACCTCCCGGAGGCGACCGCCAGCACGCTGGCGGACGGATGGGTGCACACCGGTGACGCCGGCCGGCTCGACGCCGACGGGTACGTCCACATCCTCGACCGGGTGAAGGATCTGATCATCGTCGCGGGCGAGAACATCTACCCGAACGAGATCGAGAACGCGCTCGCCCACCATCCCGCCGTGGCGGATGTGGCCGTGATCGGGGTGCCCGACGACCGGTTCGGCGAGGCGGTCCAGGCGTTCGTAGCACCGCGGGACGGCCAGGAGGTGCGGGCCCGTGATCTCGTGGTGTTCCTCAGGGACCGGATCGCCACGTTCAAGATCCCGTCCCGCTTCGAGTTCGTCGACCGGATCCCGCGCAACCCCAGCGGCAAGATCCTGCGGCGTGAGCTGCGCGAGCGCTACTGGGCCGGCCGTGACCGGCGGGTCAACTGATGAGACCCGCCGAGCAGCTGCCCGTCGACCCGCGGACCGTCCGCGCCGACGTCGCCGAGCTGTTGTTCGTCACCCCTGACGAGCTGGGCGAGGACGACAACCTCTTCGACGCCGGCCTGGACTCCGTCGCCCTGCTCACCCTGGTCGAGCAGTGGCGGGAGAAGGGTGCGGACGTCGCCTTCGTCGACCTGGCCGAGAACCCGACCCTCGCCGGCTTCGACCGGGTCCTGACCGCGGCCCGACCGGCGTCCGGTCCACCGGCCCCCGCCCAGTCGCCGTCCGGCCCGCCGCCCGGTGCGTCGGGCGGGTCGGAGCCGTCCGATGGGTGAGCGGCTGCCGCTGTCGGCCGCCCAGCGCGGGATCTGGACCGGCCAGCAGCTCGACCCGGGCACACCGGCCTACAACACCGCCGAGTACGTGCTCATCGACGGCGAGATCCACCTCGACGTGCTGGAGCGGGCCGCACGTGGAGCCGTGGCCGAGACCGAGGCCGTCCGCGTGCGCTTCGGCACGGGCGCCGCCACCGAGAACAGCTCCGGCGACGAGGCCGGCTCCGACGAGCCGTGGCAGGAGATCGGCCCGGTCGAGTTCGCCGTCCACCAACAGGACCTGCGCGGCCTACCCGACCCGCTCCTCGCGGCCGAGGAGTGGATGGCCGCGGACGTCGCGCGACCCGTCGACCTGCGGACGGGGCCACTGTTCGGCCATGCGCTGTTCCGCCTGGGTGACCGCAGCGTGCTGTGGTACCACCGCGTGCACCACATCGCACTCGACGGGTACGGGCTGGCGCTCGTCGCCCGCCGGGTCGCCGAGATCTACACGGCACTCGCACAGGACCAGCAGCCACCGGCCCACTCCTTCGGCTCGCTCGCGTCGGTGGTCACCGAGGACCACGCCTACACCGCGTCCGACCAGTTCACCCGCGACCAGCGATTCTGGGCCGACTACCATGACGGCCGCCCGGCACCGGTGACCCTCGCCGGGCGCTCCGCCCCGCTCGCCCGCGAGGTGCTGCGCCGGGCCGCGGACGTCGACGCGGACACCCTGGCCCTGCTGCGCGAGTCGGGCCGGGCGGCGAAGGCGCAGTGGAGCGACATGCTCGTCGCCGCGCTGGCCGCCTACCTGTACCGGATGAGCGAGCAACGCCGACCTGACGGCCCGGCCCAGATCTCCCTGGCGGTACCCGTGATGGGCCGGACGGGCTCGGTCGCCCTGCGGGTGCCGTGCATGGTGCTCAACGCCGTCCAGGCCTGGGTCCGCGTCGAGCCGGGCGACAGCCTGCTCGACCTGGCGGGGCAGGTCGCCGCCCACCTGCGGGGCAGCCGGCGTCATCACCGGTACCGCTACGAGCAGCTGCGCCGCGACCTGCGGATGGTGGGCGGCGAACGCAAGCTGTTCGGGCCGTCCGCGAACATCATGCCGTTCGACTACGGACTGCGGTTCGACGGACATCCCGCGATCGTCCGCAACGTGTCCGCCGGTCTCGTCGAGGACCTCGCGGTCCATGTCTACAACCGGGCCGACGGCGACGGGCTGCGGATCCTCCTCGACGCCAACCCGAACTGCTACAGCGGCGACGAGCTGGCCACACACGCCCGCCGCTTCGCGGCCTTCCTGCACCGCCTCGCCCGCCGACCGGCCGACCCGGTCGACGCAGTCGACCTTCTTCTCGACGGCGAGCGCGAAGCCCTGCTCGTCGCCAGCTCGGGCGCCGCGGCSACACCCGAGGCCGGACCGGAGGCCGGCGACGGACGCCCCGAGGCGTATCGGGCCACCGTCGTGGACCTGTTCGCCGCGGCGGCGACGGCGACCCCGAACCTGCCGGCCCTGACCGCGGTCGAAGGCGTCTGGGCCGCTAACCGGCCGCCTGGCGGGGGAGACGGCCCGGAGGAGGTGGAACCGCCCGGTGACGAGGGACGGTACGGCAGCCTTTCCTACGCGGAGCTGAACGCGCGGGCCAACCAGCTGGCCCGGCTGCTGCTCACGGTGGGCGCCGGCCCCGACCGGCCGGTGGCCCTGCTGCTCCCCCGCACCGGGGACACCGTTGTCGCCCTACTGGCCGCGCTCAAGACCGGCGCACCCTACGTTGCGCTCGACCCGGACCATCCCGAGGAGCGGATCGCCTTCGTGCTCGGCGACACCCGCCCGGCCGCCGTGGTGACAGTCGGCTCACTCGCCGCCGCCGTGGCGACCGACGCCACCCGGGACCTCGCCACCCGGATCATCGAACTGGACGACCCCGACGTCCGGTCGGCCCTCGACCACGCGCCGGCGGGTGATCTGACAGGCAGTGACCAATCGGCGAGCCTGACGCCCGATCATCCCCTGTGCATCGTCCACACCTCCGGGTCGACGGGGCGGCCCAAGGGCGCCGTCCTGACGCATCGTGGGATGGTGAACCTGTTCCACCACCACCGGGTGTCGATGATCGAGCCGGAGGCCGCGGTGGCCGGCCGGCGGATGCGCGCCGCGCTCACCGCCTCGCTGTCCTTCGACACCTCGTGGGAGGGGCTGCTGTGGATGCTGGCAGGCCACGAACTGCACCTGATCGGTGACGACGAGCGCCGGGAGCCCGCCGCGCTGCTGGACTACATCGACGCCCAGGACATCGACTTCCTCGACATCACCCCCACCTACGCCGAGGAACTGATCAACGCCGGGCTGCTCGAACCGGGCCGGCGGGTCCCCGCGGTGATCGCGCTGGGCGGCGAGGCCGCCGGCCCCGTGCTGTGGTCACGGCTGCGGACCGTTCCCGGCCTGAACGCCTACAACCTGTACGGGCCCACCGAGTGCACCGTCGACACCGTCTGGGCCCGGCTCGCGGACAGCGAGACCCCGGTCATCGGCCGGCCGGTGACCGGCGCCCGCGCCTACGTGCTCGACACCGCGCTGCGGCTCGTCCCGCCGGGCCAGATCGGGGAGCTGTACCTCGCGGGCCTGCCTCTAGCCGAGGGCTACCACCGCCGGCCGCGGCTGACCGCCGAGCGGTTCGTGACCGACCCGTTCGGGCCCGCGGGGACGCGGATGTACCGCACCGGCGACCTGGTCCGCCGCCGCGCCGACGGCCTGCTGGAGTACCAGGGCCGGGCCGACACCCAGGTCAAGATCCGTGGCTTCCGCATCGAGCTGGGTGAGATCGAGGCCGTCCTGACCGACCATCCCGAGGTGGCGGCGGCGGCTGTCATCACCCGCTCGGACGGCCCGGGCGGTGAGCGGCTGGTCGCGTACGCCGTGCCGGCCGGGGACAGCCCACTGGCCGAAGCACTGCTGGCCGACACGGCGCCGGCCGACGGTCCGGCGCGGCTGCGTCGCCACCTGGCCCGCCGGCTGCCCGACTACATGGTCCCGCCGGTCATCGTCCTGCTGGACCGCATGCCCCGCACGACGAACGGCAAGCTGGACCGGGCCGCCCTGCCACCACCACCGACCGGTGCCGCCGCGG
>NZ_MRUJ01000059.1:0-24659 GCF_002099325.1 Frankia sp. KB5
ACACCCGAGGCCGGACCGGAGGCCGGCGACGGACGCCCCGAGGCGTATCGGGCCACCGTCGTGGACCTGTTCGCCGCGGCGGCGACGGCGACCCCGAACCTGCCGGCCCTGACCGCGGTCGAAGGCGTCTGGGCCGCTAACCGGCCGCCTGGCGGGGGAGACGGCCCGGAGGAGGTGGAACCGCCCGGTGACGAGGGACGGTACGGCAGCCTTTCCTACGCGGAGCTGAACGCGCGGGCCAACCAGCTGGCCCGGCTGCTGCTCACGGTGGGCGCCGGCCCCGACCGGCCGGTGGCCCTGCTGCTCCCCCGCACCGGGGACACCGTTGTCGCCCTACTGGCCGCGCTCAAGGCCGGCGCACCCTACGTTGCGCTCGACCCGGACCATCCCGAGGAGCGGATCGCCTTCGTGCTCGGCGACACCCGCCCGGCCGCCGTGGTGACAGTCGGCTCACTCGCCGCCGCCGTGGCGACCGACGCCACCCGGGACCTCGCCACCCGGATCATCGAACTGGACGACCCCGACGTCCGGTCGGCCCTCGACCACGCGCCGGCGGGTGATCTGACAGGCAGTGACCAATCGGCGAGCCTGACGCCCGATCATCCCCTGTGCATCGTCCACACCTCCGGGTCGACGGGGCGGCCCAAGGGCGCCGTCCTGACGCATCGTGGGATGGTGAACCTGTTCCACCACCACCGGGTGTCGATGATCGAGCCGGAGGCCGCGGTGGCCGGCCGGCGGATGCGCGCCGCGCTCACCGCCTCGCTGTCCTTCGACACCTCGTGGGAGGGGCTGCTGTGGATGCTGGCAGGCCACGAACTGCACCTGATCGGTGACGACGAGCGCCGGGAGCCCGCCGCGCTGCTGGACTACATCGACGCCCAGGACATCGACTTCCTCGACATCACCCCCACCTACGCCGAGGAACTGATCAACGCCGGGCTGCTCGAACCGGGCCGGCGGGTCCCCGCGGTGATCGCGCTGGGCGGCGAGGCCGCCGGCCCCGTGCTGTGGTCACGGCTGCGGACCGTTCCCGGCCTGAACGCCTACAACCTGTACGGGCCCACCGAGTGCACCGTCGACACCGTCTGGGCCCGGCTCGCGGACAGCGAGACCCCGGTCATCGGCCGGCCGGTGACCGGCGCCCGCGCCTACGTGCTCGACACCGCGCTGCGGCTCGTCCCGCCGGGCCAGATCGGGGAGCTGTACCTCGCGGGCCTGCCTCTAGCCGAGGGCTACCACCGCCGGCCGCGGCTGACCGCCGAGCGGTTCGTGACCGACCCGTTCGGGCCCGCGGGGACGCGGATGTACCGCACCGGCGACCTGGTCCGCCGCCGCGCCGACGGCCTGCTGGAGTACCAGGGCCGGGCCGACACCCAGGTCAAGATCCGTGGCTTCCGCATCGAGCTGGGTGAGATCGAGGCCGTCCTGACCGACCATCCCGAGGTGGCGGCGGCGGCTGTCATCACCCGCTCGGACGGCCCGGGCGGTGAGCGGCTGGTCGCGTACGCCGTGCCGGCCGGGGACAGCCCACTGGCCGAAGCACTGCTGGCCGACACGGCGCCGGCCGACGGTCCGGCGCGGCTGCGTCGCCACCTGGCCCGCCGGCTGCCCGACTACATGGTCCCGCCGGTCATCGTCCTGCTGGACCGCATGCCCCGCACGACGAACGGCAAGCTGGACCGGGCCGCCCTGCCACCACCACCGACCGGTGCCGCCGCGGGCACCGGCAGACCTGCACGCGACGCGCGCGAACGGCTGCTGTGCGACCTGTTCGCCGAGACCCTGGGCCTGGAGCGGGTCGGCGTCGACGACGACTTCTTCGCCCTCGGCGGCCACTCGCTGCTGGTGGCCCGGCTGATCTCCCGGCTGCGGGCGAGCACCGGGGTTCGCCTGGGCATCCGGGCGGTCTTCGACGCACCCACGGTGGCCGAACTCGCCGAGCGGCTGCCCGGCCCGGCCCAGCCGGGCACCGCGGAGAGGGCCGCCGCGCCACAGGACGCCGCACCGTGGAACGCGCAGGAGCCCGCCGCCCAGCCCTCGGCGACACCCGAGGGCGACCTGCCCTGGCAGGGAGTCGATCTCACCGCCGAGGCACGGCTGGACCCGTCCCTCGTGCCCTCGGATGCGGCGCCCACCGAACCGGCTCGTGCCACGGACCCCCACCAGGTCCTGCTGACCGGCGCGACCGGCTTCCTCGGCACGTTCCTGCTGCGGGAGCTGCTCGATCAGACGACGGCCACCGTGCACTGCCTCGTCCGCGCCCCCGACGGCGCGCGGGCCCTGGCCCGGCTACGCGACGCACTGCGCCGCCTGCGGATCCAGATCACGGACGACGTCCTCACCGAGCGCGTGGTCGCGCTGCCGGGCGACCTCGAACAGCCCTCCCTCGGCCTCGACGCGGCCGTGTTCACCCGGCTGGCCGGCGAGCTGGACGTCATCGTGCACAACGGCGCCCGGGTCCACCACCTTGATCCCTACCGCAGGCTGCGGGCGGCGAACGTCGCGGGCACGGCGGAGATCCTCCGCCTGGCGATGACCGGGCGGCCCACCCCCGTGCACCACGTGTCCAGCTGCGACATGGCCTGCGCCGTCGACGGCAATCCCGCCGTGCTCGACGAGGAGCGCCGGGTGGCGCCGGCCTCACTCATGGCCAACGGGTACGTGGCGAGCAAGTGGGTGGCCGAGGGCCTGGTGCTGGCGGCGGCCGGCCGTGGCCTGCCGGTGTCGGTGTACCGCCCAAGCCGGGTGTGCGGCGACACGCGGACTGGTGCTGGCAGCACCGAGGACGCGTTCTGGCAGCAGGTCCGGGCGATGATCGCGCTGGGTGCGGCCCCAGCCGGCGGTTCCGCGGCGCCGGCCGACCTGGTGCCCGTGGACTGGGTCGCCGCCTCGATCGTCCAGCTGATGYGCACCGGCAGATACTCCACTTTCCATCTCACGGCCGCCCGTCCCACCGACGTCCACGCCGTACTCGACCGGCTGCGGGCGCGTGGCTTCCCCCTGGAGGCACTCGACCCGCCGCAGTGGCGTGAACGCCTCGATCAGGCCGCGGAGCAGGCGGCCGGGCGCGGGGACTACTCGCTCACGGTGACCGCCGGGCACCTGGCCCAGCTCACCGCGGCCGGCACGACCCGCACGTCAGACACGACCCACACACACCCGGCGCCGGTCTTCTCCCGGCGCAACACGATCGAGGTGCTGGGAGCCGACCTGGCCCGAGCACCGGAGGTGGACGACGACATGGTCGATCGCTATGTGGACTACTTCGTCGACGTCGGCTTCCTTCCCACGCCGACCGCTCGCCCCCGCCCGGAGCCGGCACGTTGACGGCAGCCGACACCGACGAGGCACCTTCCCCGCTGGCGACGCGGCGGGAGTGGGTGGGGTTCGTGGTCGTACTGGGCGCGACGTTCATGGGCCAGGTCGACGGGTTCATCGTCAGCCTCGCCAGCCCCACCATCCAACGGGAGCTGCCCGCCGGTTTCGACGAGATCCAGCTCATTGGCGCCGGCTACGTGCTGGCCTGTGCCGCCGGGCTGGTCGTCGGCGGCCGGCTCGGCGACCGGTTCGGCCGCCGCCGGGTGTTCCTGGCGGGCATGGCGGTGTTCACCCTGGCCTCGCTGGCCTGCGGGCTGGCCCCGAACGCCCCGGCGCTCATCGTCTTCCGGGTCGTCCAGGGCACCGCGGCGGCGGCGCTGGTACCGCAGGAGCTGGCGATCCTGCACGCGCTGTTCCGCGACGACGCCCAGCGCGCCCGCGCGCTCGGCCTGTACGGGACGGCTCTCGGCCTCGGGGTCATCGCCGGCCTGGCCGGCGGCGGCCTGCTCGTCGACCTCGACCTGGCCGGGCTCGGCTGGCGGCCGGCGTTCCTGCTCAACGTCCCGATCGGCCTGGCGATCCTCGCTCTGGGCCGGGCCGTCATCCCGGAGAGCCGCGCCACCGGTGCCACCCGGTTCGATCTGGCGGGCGCCGCGCTGACGGTGGTCGCCTTCCCCGCGATCCTGCTGCCCTTCGTCTTCGGCCCGCACCGGGGCTGGCTTCCCTGGGCGCTGCCCTGCGCGCCGGTCGCCGCCGTCGCGGTGGCGCTGCTCGTCCGCCAGCAGCGTGCGCTCGCGGCCCGCGGCGGGGAGCCACTGTTCCCACCCCGGGTGCTGGCCGCTCCCGGGATGCCGACCAGCCTCGCCACGTTGGTCACCTTCTTCGGCGGCAACGCCGGGCTGTTCCTCGTCTTCACCTACTACGTGCAGACCGGCCTCGGGACGTCTCCACTGGTGGGCGGCCTGATGCTGGTACCGCTCGGGGTCGGGTTCGCGATCGGCTCACCGCTGTCCGGGCGGCTCGCCGCCGGCCGGGCCGGGCCACGGCTACCGGTGCTCGGCTGCCTGGGACTCGCGGTGGTCCTGCTGGCGCAGGCCGCGATCGCGGCCGGACCGACCTCCGCGCAGCGGGTGCTGCTGGCCCTGGCCATGGGCGCCGTCGGCCTGGCCCAGGGGCTCGTCGTGGCCCCGCTGATCGGCGGCATCCTCAGCCGGGTCGCCCCGGACGACGCCGGCGCCGCCACCGGCACCGCCTCGACACTCACCCAGTTCGGGCTCGCCGCCGGCTACGCGGCCGTCGGCAGCTGGTACAGCCTCGTGCTCGGCGGCACCCCGGGCGCCGCCGACGCACCTGCCGACCTGGACTCGCATGTCCAGGCCTTCGCCGCGGCCACCGTGCTGCTCACCGTTCTCGCCCTCGTCACCGCCGCTCTGTGCGCCCTGCGCGACCGGGTCCGGATCTCGCCGGGAACTAGTGAGGCCCTCGCGACGACTACCCCTGAGAACGGTTGACCGGGGACGAAGGCCTGGCCCGAAGGCACGGGGCCGGAGCCTGGGAACAGTGGGGGTTCGGGAAGACGATGCGTGGCAGGCCGATATTCGCGGCGGGGGCGCTGCTGCTGGCGCTGGTGGTGACGTCCTGTTCGGACGACACCACAGGCGGTTCGGCGAACGGGACAACAGGGGCCTCGACGGCCGCCGCGCAGGGAGCGGCAGAGGGAAAGACGACCTACCCGCTGACGATCACCAACTGCGGGAAGAAATACACCTTCGACAAGGCTCCGAGCCGGGTCGTGGTGATGAACGGCGGCTCGGTGGCGGAGGTGTCCTCGCTGATCGAGCTCGGCGTCTCCGACCGGATCGTCGCCAACGCACAGAACTACGGCGCCTCGGACGTCCCCGGCCGCGCGGAGGCGATCGACGCCCTGCCCACGGGCGGGGTCACCCTGAACGACCTGCAGGACATCCCGCGTGAGGCCATGCTCGGACTGCGGCCCGACCTGGTCATCTCCACCTACGGCGGCGGGTTCGACGCGGCGTCGGGCTTCGCCACCCGCGACGACCTGCGGGGGCTCGGCGCCAACAGCTACGTCCCGGCGAGTGCCTGCGGCACGGACGGGATGACGGCCGGCGCGCCGACCATCGAGGACAGCTACGCCATCCTGCGCGACTTCGGGAAGATCTTCGACGTCTCCGGGAAGGCCCAGGAGGTGATCGCGGCCTCGAAGAGCAGGATCGGCGAGGTGACGAAGGCCCTCGCGGGCAAGCCCGACGCGAACGTGCTGCTGGTCTTCCCGGGCATGGGGGCCGACGACTTCAGCTCGATCGCCGGCGCCGGGGTGTGGAACGACATCCTCGACAAGGCGGGCGCGGCCAATCCCTTTTACGACGGTTCCGAGAGCACCTTTCTGACGATCAGCAAGGAGAAGCTGGCCTCGACCGACATCGACGCGGTTCTGGTGGTCAACTACATGAACCCCGACCCGGACAAGGCGGCCAAGACCATCCTCGCGCAGTTCCCGCAGTGGGACGCGACCCGCGCCAACCGCTACCTCGTCCTCGCCGACTCCATCTACTACGGCCCGAACAACGACGTGGCCGTCGAGAAGATCGCGAAGCTGCTGCACCCGGACGTCTTCTGAACACCAGTCGCGGCAAGCCCACCGGACTCGTCACCCAACGAGTGGACGGCGCGGTCGCGGTAGACCCGGACGTCGTCCCGGTGGACCGCGACCGCCGCGGAGGTCTCAGACTGTCACCTCGTCCGGGCGGCGCGGGGCGTGTCGCTCCGCTGGGAGGGGTCCACCTGTCCGCCTGTGTGCTCGGCCTCGCCGTGCTGGTCTTTCTCATCATGCTGATGGCGTCCTGCGTCGGTGCCGTCACGGTGCCCCTGCCGCAGACCTGGGAGGTGGTCACCGGCCACCTCACCGGCCGGACGGCCGGGCTCGACCCGATCGTCGACCAGATCGTCTGGGAGTACCGGGTGCCCCGGGTGCTGCTCGCCGCGCTGTGCGGCGCGGGGCTCGCCGTGGCCGGCGTCGTGCTGCAGACCCTGGTCGACAATCCGCTCGCCGACCCGTATGTGATGGGGCTGTCTCCGGGTGCGTCGCTGGGCGCGGTACTGGTGATCACAGCCGGGTCGGGGGCGGTCGGCGGGGCCAGTGTGTCGTCCGCCGCCTTCGGCGGCGCGACGGCCGCCGCGGTGGCCGTGTTCCTGCTCGGCCAGCGACGCGGCCGACTCGCCCCGACCCGGCTCGTCCTGGCCGGAGTCGCCGTCGGCTACCTGCTGCTGGCCGTGACCAGCTACCTGCAACTCTCCGCCGACCCGAACCAGCTGCGCCAGGTCATGTTCTGGCTGCTCGGCAGCGTCGCCGGGGCCACCTGGGACCAGCTCCCCCCAGCCGCCACCACCGTCGCCGCCGTGACGGCGCTGCTCCTCCCGCTCGGGCGCCGCCTCAACGCTCTGGCCCACGGCGAGGAACAGGCCATCGCCTTCGGCGTCGACGTCACGCGGCTGCGCGTGGGACTGCTGCTCGCCGCGTCGCTGCTCACCGGCGTACTCATCGCCGTCGCCGGCGGCATCGGCTTCGTGGGCCTGATGATCCCCCACCTCACCCGCCTCACCTTCGGCACCGACCACCGCCGGCTCCTGCCGCTGGCGGCCCTTGTCGGCGCCGGATACCTGGTCTGCGTCGACCTGCTCTCCCGCACCCTCGACCGGCCCAACGAGCTGCCGCTGGGCATCCTCACCGCCGCGTTCGGCGCCCCGTTCTTCCTGTGGCTGCTGCGCCGCAACGACGCGCTCGCTGGCCGGTGAGGTGATGACGCTCCAGACGGGCCGCCGTGGTCCTGCTCCGGGACCGGACTCTGATGCGGGGCCCGCTACCGGCCCGGGCAGCGGACATGAGGACCCGGGCCGCCGGGGCGGCGAAGCGGCCGGCGAGCTGCGGCTGGACGATGTGGCCGTCGAGCTCGGCGGGGCGTCCGTCCTGCGCGGGGTGACCCTGGCCGCGGCGCCCGGAAGCCTCACCGGCCTGGTCGGGCCGAACGGCAGCGGCAAGACGACCCTGCTGCGCACTGTCTACCGCTCCCTGCGGCCCGACGCCGGTGCGGTGCTCGTCGGCGGCACGGACGTCTGGAAGCTGTCCGCGCGTGACTCGGCGCGCCGCACCGCGGCCGTCCTCCAGGCGGGCCGGCCACCTGCGGCCCTGACCGTCGCCGAGGTGGTGGCCGACGGGCGGACCCCGCACCACGGCCTGTTCAGCCGGCATGGCGGCGCCGACCAAGACATTGTTCAGGAGGCCCTGGAGCGAACCGGGGCGGTGGGGTACGCCGATCGGCTCTACGACACGCTGTCCGGCGGCGAGCGGCAGCGGGTGCTGCTCGCCCGCGCACTCGCCCAACAGCCGCGGCTGCTTGTCCTCGACGAGCTGACCAACCATCTCGACATCCGGGCCCGCTTCGAACTGCTCGACCTCGTCCGCGCGACCGGCATCACCACGCTCGCGGTCCTGCACGACCTCGATCTCGCCGTCCGCTACTGCGACCAGCTCGTCGTCCTCGACCGGGGCCGCGTCGCCAGCGCCGGGCCGGTCCTCGACGCGCTGACCTCCGACGTGTTGCACAGCGTGTTCGGCGTGGCGGGCTCCGTCGAGCGGCATCCCGACGGCGTCATCCGCATCACCTACGCCTTGGACCCCCTGACCGGCCAGCCCGCGCCGGCCCAGATCACACGGCCGGACCCCCATCCRCTCTTCTCCGACAGGATGTAGAAGGTCTAGCGTCCGGAAACGCGGCTTTCGACGGCTGCGAGCCGACCTGAGCGGGATCTCACCGTCGCCGTGCGGCCGTGTCGCGTTGACGGCATCTCCGGCCGTCGTACGAGGAAGGGCACTCGGGAGATGTCGGGGAGAGATCCCGGAAACAAGAAATCTGTATACAGAGCACTTTCTTTCGAGCGAGCCATCCGCATGGTTCTGGTACTTCTCGGCGTTCTCACCTGCACTCTCACCGCCACCGTCCCCGCCTCGGCGCACAGTCAGCTGGTGGCGAGCGACCCCACTGACAACGCGCACCTCGACACCGCGCCGTCGGTGGTCACTCTGCGCTTCTCGGACGGGGTCCTGACCATCGGCACCGCGGTCGTGGTGGTGGACGCGGCCGGCACCTCCTGGGCAGAAGGCGAGCCGGCCGTCTCGGGCCAGACGGTGACCACCATGCTGCGCGACGGGCCGCCCGACGGTGCCTACCAGATGCGTTGGCGGGTGGTCTCCGCGGACGGGCATCCGATCAGCGGTGTCACTCGCTTCACGGTGGGCTCCGTGCGAGCAGAGCCGGCAGTGCCAGTCAGCGCCACGCCGGTCGGGTCCACCCCAGGCACCGACGACGGCCCCGTGGGCGCGAGCCCGGCGGCCTCCGGGCCGACGGCCACCAGCCCGGCGGGCACCCCCGTCGCGGGTGCGGAGGCCGGGGGGCTCCCGTTCCGCACCGCGCTCGTCGGCGTGGGGGGAGCCCTCGCAGCGCTCGCCCTGCTCTGGGCGTACGGCGCGATCCGCCGGAACAGCGCGCCCCGCGGAGCAGAGACCTCCACGCCCGAGCCCTCCACTGCCACGCCCACACCGCCCACGTCCGCGTCCTCGTCACAAGGGAACACCGATGACATCCGATAACCAGAAAGGCAGGACAACAGTGGGCAACAGCGGCAGCCAGCGGCCGGGCGGAACCAGTCATCGGCGGCGTCTGGCACGTGGCAGGCTCTTCGCACTGCGTGCACTCGGTGCTGCCAGCCTGGTGGCCCTGCTCGTCGCAGGCTGTGGATCCGACGACTCGTCCGACGCGCAGCCGCAGGCCCCGGCCAGCCCGGCCGCGGCGGGCAAAGTCGTGACCATCGCCGATGCCTGGGTGAAGGCCGCCACGACGGGGATGTCCGCCGCCTTCGGCGAGCTGCACAACTCCGGCACCGCCCCGGCGACCGTCGTCTCGGTGACGAGCCCCGCCTCCGCGGCCATGGAGCTGCACGAGACCGTCGCCAACGAGTCCGGCGAGATGGTGATGCGCCCCAGGGAGGGCGGCTTCATCGTGCCGGCCGGCGGCACGCTCACGCTCCAGCCCGGCGGCAACCACCTCATGCTCATGGACGTGACCTCGCCCATCAAGGCCGGTGACGAGGTCGACTTCACCATCACCTTCGGCGACAACTCGACCCTCACGTTCACCGCGCCCGCGAAGGACTACTCCGGCGCCAACGAGAACTACGAGGGCGGCATGGACATGGGTGGCCAGGCGGACACCGCCGCGGGCACGCCCGCGCCGGCGCCGGCGACGCCCGAGCCCTGATGGAGGCCGGCCGAGGGGAGACGGGTGGGCGACAGGCCGCGTGGAGCATCCGGCGCGCGGCGCCGTCGCCGGGACGCGGTGGGCCGGACCGGCGGCGTCTGCTCCTGGGCGGCGCCGTCGCCGCCGGTGGGGCCGCATCGGCGATCGGCGCCGACCAGCTGTCGCGGGGAGGGCCCGACGGGTCCGCTGCCACGGCGGCGCCCGACGGTGCCGCCGCGCACGGGAGCCGCACCGAGGCGTTCTTCGGCGCGCACCAGGCCGGTATCGCCACCGTCCCGCAGGCACACGCCACGTTCCTCGCGCTCGACCTGCGAGAGAAGGCAGACCGGGACGCCATCCGCCGCATGCTGCGGATCCTCACCGACGACGCCGCCCGCCTGACCCAAGCAGAGGCGGCGCTGGCCGATTCGGAGCCGGAACTGGCCGCCGTGCCGGCCCGGCTCACCATCACCTTCGGGTTCGGTCCGCGGCTGGTCACCCGCGCCGCCGGCGAGGCCGCGGTGCCCTCGTGGCTCGGGCCGCTGCCGGCGTTCGGCATCGACCGGCTCGAACCCGCCTGGAGCGACGGCGACCTGCTGCTGCAGATCGCCGCCGACGACCCGGTAGCGGTCGCGCACGCGACCCGGATGCTGGCCAAGGACACCCGCAGCTTCGCCGGCGTGCGCTGGCGGCAGTCCGGCTTCCGCCGGGCCCGGGGGTCGGAACCGGCCGGGACCACCATGCGCAACCTGTTCGGCCAGGTCGACGGAACAGTGAACGCCGCTCCCGGCACCGCCGACTTCGATCAGGTCGTCTGGCACGCCGCCCCGTCCGGATCCTCGGCGACCGCGTGGCTCACCGGCGGCACCAGCATGGTCGTACGGCGGATCCGGATGGACCTGGACCGCTGGGACGCCCTCGACCGCTCCGGCCGGGAACAGGTCGTCGGCCGTTTCCTCACGAACGGGGCCCCGCTCACCGGGACGCGGGAGCGCGACGAGCCCGACTTCGCCGCGACGACCGCCATCGGGTTCCCCATGATTCCCGAGTTCTCGCACCTGCGGCGAGCCAGGTCGGACAACGAGGGTGAGCGGATCTACCGGCGGTCCTACAACTACGACGGGGCCCCCACTGGCGGCGCGGTATCCGACTCCGGTCTCGTCTTCGCCTCCTACCAGGCCGACGTCACGGCGCAGTTCCTGCCGATCCAGCGGCGGCTGGCCGAACTCGACCTGCTCAACGAGTGGACGACGCCGATCGGATCCGCCGTGTTCGCGATTCCGCCCGGGACTCGGGAGGGCGGGTTTGTGGGTGAGACGCTGCTGGCCTGAACAGACCCGGGCGTGGCACGCCGTCGGGCTCAGGGCTGGGCCCCGCCGGGGGCGGGTCGTCGGCTGCCGGCGGCAGTGAGCGCGTGCCGCCCGAGCAACTCCGCGCGGGGCCGCGTTCACGATCACCTGACGGACCGGCCGTTTCTTCGCTGCGAAAACTTCGCAATTGCGCAGGTGACTCGACGAATGTAATCTGACGTCGCCGTGGTGACGGGAAGTCCGGTTCAAGCCGGCGCGGCCCTCGCCACTGTGACCGGGGAGTAGCTGTCCGCACCTGATGGCGGTGGAGTTCCACCGCGTGACCGCAGGTGAGGAGCCACTGGAGCACGGCCACCGCCGCCCGCGCTCCGGGAAGGCACGGACGGGTGCTGGGATCCGGCAGCCAGGAGACCGGCCACGGCGCTCGACCATGCTCATCCACGAGGTGCTGGAGAGAGGCTCCCCTGCCATGCACATTGCGGAAGGCTTCCTGCCGCCCGCGCACGCCATCGCCTGGACGGTCGCCGCGGCGCCGTTCGTGGTGCACGGCGCGGTCACCGTCAACCGGACCGTCCGGGACAACCCCGAGGCCAGGCTTCTGGTCGGGGCGTCCGGCGCGTTCGCTTTCGTGCTGTCGGCACTGAAGATCCCGTCGGTGACGGGATCGTGCTCCCATCCCACCGGGACCGGACTGGGCACGATCCTGTTCAAACCCCCGGTGATGACGCTGCTGGGCACGGTGGTCCTGTTCTTCCAGGCGGTGCTGCTCGCGCACGGCGGGCTCACCACGCTCGGCGCGAACACGTTCTCCATGGCGATCGCCGGGCCGTGGATCGGCTATCTCGCCTACCGCCTGGCCCGTGCCGCGGGAGCCGGGACGGGCATCTCGGTGTTCACCGGCGCCGCGCTCGCGGACCTGGCCACCTACTGCGTCACGACCGTCCAGCTCGCGCTGGCGTTCCCGTCCGCCGACGGCGGCTTCCTCGGCGCGGTCGGCGAGTTCGGCTCGATCTTCGCGGTCACCCAGATCCCGCTCTCGATTAGTGAAGGACTACTCACCGTCCTGGTCATCCGCGTCCTGTCGCAGGTCAGCGCGCCCGAGCTGGAGCGGCTCGGTGTCCTGTCGGCGGCCGGCACACGCGGCGGTGACAGCCCACCCGCGGACGGCCCGACCCCGCAGCCCTACGCCACCGGTGCCGCTCTGCCCGCGGAACCGCAGGCGTCGGAGCCGGCCCGATGAGCCGCGCCCGAACGATCAACCTGACTCTCTTCCTCGCCGTTGTCGTGCTGGCCGTCGCGCCGCTCGTCCTCAGCCTCGGCGACGGCAAGGAGGAACCGTTCGCGGGGGCGGACACCCAGGCGGAGACACAGATCAGCAAGCAGGACCCGGGTTACAAGCCGTGGTTCTCGCCGCTGTACGAGCCGCCGTCCGGCGAGGTCGAGTCCCTGCTGTTCACGCTCCAAGCGGCGGTCGGCGCGGGCGTTCTCGGCTATGTCTTCGGTGTCGCGCGTACCCGGCGGCAGCTGCCCACCGACCCTCCGAGGCCGCCGCTCGCCGCCGCGGCGGCCGACTCACCCGCCCTGGGAAACCCCGGCTCGGGAGACCCGCCGACCGCTGCCGCGGCGGCCGCCTCGCCGGAGGCCGCGGCCCCGGTGGCCAGTACGGGATCCGCCGGCAGGTGACCACGCGGTTCTGGCTCGCGACCGTACCGCCCACACTGTGAGCGTGTCAGCCTCCCGGCTCGACACGGCGGCCTACCGCAGCCGCTGGCGGCACCGCCACCCGGCGGAGAAGGCCCTGCTCAGTCTCGGCCTGCTCGGCTGCGCGGTGGGCCTGCCGCCGTGGCCCGGCGCCCTGGTCACCGGGAGCGTCGCGGTCGTCGTGATGTTCGCGGTCGCCCGCGTGCCGGTCGGCGACGCGGCGCGGGTCCTCGCCGCGCCGATCGGCTTCGTCGTCGTCGGCATCATCCCGATCGCCCTCGATCTGGACGGACTGCGGCCGGTGCTGGCCGACGGCGGCCCGCACCTCGCGGCGGAAACCGCGGGGCGCTCGTGCGCCGCGCTACTCTGCCTGGTCCTGTTCGCCGCGACCACGCCGCTCGCGGACGTACTGCCGCGCCTGGTCCGCCTCGGGGTGCCGCCGGCCGTGRTCGACGTCGCGGCTGTCGTGTACCGGCTGCTTTTCGTCCTGCTCGCGACCCTGCAGGCCGCCCGGGAGGCGCAGGCCGGCCGGCTGGGCTACCGCACCTGGCGCGCCACCTACCGCTCGCTGGCCGGGCAGGGCTCCCTGCTGTTCGTCCGCGCGCTGCACCGGGCCCGCCGACTGGAGGAGGGCATCGCCCTGCGTAGCGGCGATCCCACCCCGCGTGTACTCATCGAGCAGCGCCCGCTCTCCCGCGCGTTCCTCACCGGCGCCTCCGTCGTCCTCGTGGGCGTCGTCGCGGCGACCCTGCTCAGCCCAAGGATCGGTACGTGAACAGGTCGAGGGTGCCCGGCACCGAGGCGAGCGGCGTCCACGGGAGAGAACGTCACGCGGACGGAGAGCCCGCGGCCGTCGCGACCGGGTCTCCCCCGCTGCTGGCCGCACACGACGTCACTTTCGGCTACCTGTCCGRCCGGCCCGTCCTGGCAGGGGCCGATCTGCGGATCGCCGCGGGGCGCCGGCTGGCCGTGCTGGGCCCGAACGGCGGCGGCAAGACCACTCTTTTCCGCCTGCTGGCTGGCGCGCTGCGACCGACATCCGGCCGGATCCTGCGCGACGGAGACCCGATCTCCTACAGCCGCCGCGGCCTCATCACGCTGCGGCAGGCCGTCCAGGTGGTGTTGCAGGATCCGGACGACCAGATCTTCGCCGCGAGCGTGTTCTCGGACGTCTCCTTCGGACCGCTGAACCTCGGGCTGCCGAAGGACGAGGTCGTCGAACGCGTCGAGGACGCGCTGCGCCGGCTGCGTATCTCCCACCTGCGGTCCGAACCGCCGCATCTGCTGTCCTTCGGCCAGCGCAAGCGGGTCACGATCGCCGGCGCGGTTGCCCTGCGCCCCGCCGTTCTGATCCTCGACGAGCCGAGYGCCGGGCTGGACCCCGACGGTGTCGAGGCGCTCCTGGACACGCTCGGCGTCCTGCACGAGGCAGCCACCACCGTCGTGCTGTCCACCCACGACGTCGACCTCGCCTGCCGGTGGGCCGACGACGTGGCCATCGTCACCGACGGCCAGGTGCGGGCCGGGCCGGCCGACGCGATGCTGGCCGATCACGACCTGCTCGCCCGCTCCGGGCTTCGCCCCGCCTGGGCACCCGCCGTCCGCGAACTGCTGACCCGGGCCGGGCTCGACTCCACCGGGCCTGGCCCCCGTACCGCGAACGAGCTTCTCCGGATACTGGCCGAGCCCGATGCCCCCGCCGGGCCACCCACCCGGCCGGCGTCCGGGACCTGATCCGGGGCGGCGCCGGGCTCAGGCCGGAGCTGCGCCGAGCTCGCTGTTCACCAGCTCGGTGATCCGGCCGGCCCGCGCCTCCTCGACGATCACTGCGAGCTGTTCGACGCTCATCTGGATGCGCTGGCCGAAGTCGTCGGTCAGGACGACCCGCCGCTCCGCCGGCGCGCCGTKGTCCACATACAGTTCCGGGCAACCGCAGCTGCACTTTCCGCAGAACGTCAGCAGATGCTTCCCCTGCACCGTCATCCGGACTCCCAACAAGCTGACTGACATTTCCCGGGAAAACTGTACCGCGCCTCCGCGCGGTCGCGCATGAATTTTTCCGGGATGACCCGTGCGTGGGGGCTCGGGGAATTCGGGTTCGGTCAACCGGTGAATCCGGGTGGACGGGTCTCTCCTGGGGGCGCCGGCCCCCGGACTCGGAGAAAACCGTGCCGCCGTGGCCGCGAAGAGCCGGAGAGGCGGGCACGGAGCCTGCCGGGAGGTGACGATACCGGTATGTGGCGTCTTCCTGACCCGGCCGGCGGACCCATCTAGACTTCGGAGTTGTGGCGACGGGCGTTCAGGTGGGCCGAGGCCCGGGCACCGCGCCCGGTCCCGGTGCCCCCGGCCGTGGTCGCCACCTCCCGTGCGCGTCGCCGCGCCCGCGCGGCCGTGGGCGGCGACCACGGCCGGGCGGCTCCTGCGCGGCGCGGTCGCCGCCCTGATCGCCGTCGGTCTGGCTGTCGCCGCGCACGTCACGGCCGGCGGCATGGCCCCGTCAGTCCTGGTCTCGGTCATCGGATTCCTGCTTGTCTGGCGGGTCGCGTGGGGCTGCGCCGGGCGGCGGGTGTCGTTCACCCGGATCGCGGGGCTGGTGGTCTGCGCACAGGCCGGCCTGCACCTCGCCTTCGCGATGAGCGCCCCGGCCGGCCACCATCACCACCCGGTTCACCCGGTGGTAATGGGCACGCTGAGCCAGCCCGCCGGCGGGCCGGGGCTGGACCTGCTGCCGGGTGGGGCGTCGATGCTCGCCGCCCACCTCGCCGCGGCCCTCGTCCTGGCCGGCTGGCTCGCCGTCGGCGAGCGGCTGCTGTGGCGGGTCGCCAGTGGCGCCGCGCGGGTCGCCGCGTCCGGGCTGGCACGCCTGCTCCGCCGCGGCGGGGCGCGCCACGTCCTGCGGGCGCACCGGCCTCTTCCCATATTCACCGCCGCCGACCAGGTGCGGCGGTGGGAACCACTGCGGCACATGATCCCGAGGCGAGGCCCACCCACGTTGCTCCCGGTGACCTGACCGGTCGCCCTCGACGTGCGGGTGTCGGCGCCCGCACGCGGTTGACGCGCCGGGCTGACGGCGCGTGCACGACACCGGGAGACGAAGCAATCGTGATAACCCAGTCCTCGAACATGGTCGGCAGGTGTGCGGCCGGCCAGTCCTCGGATCCGCCTCTCACCCGACGAGCGTCGGGCGAACTCGAACGCGCGGTGCTCGCGTTGCTGTGGGCCGCGCCCAGACCGCTGATGCCGATGCAGGTGCAGCAGCGGCTCGGTGGCGGTCTCGCGCAGAGCACCATCGCGACGACCCTGCTCCGCCTCGTCACGAAGGGGCTCGTCGAACGGGCCCCGCACGGCAAGGGCTTCGCCTACCGCCCCCTGCAGCGGGTGGAGCAGCACGCGGCCGTGCAGATGCTGGACCTGCTGCAACGCGGCGACCGGCCGGACGACGTCCTGCGGTACTTCGCCGGGCAGCTCCCGGCCGGCTACCGCGAGGTTCTCCGGAAGGCCCTCGCCACCCCGGCCTGAGCGAACACACCCGCGGGTCCCGGGGCACGCGCCGGGACCCGCGGGCAGGAGGCTGGGTGCGCTCCGAGGCCTCGGAGCGCACCCAGCCGTGACCGAGTCGTCAGCTCGCCGCCGTGACGGCGGCGGTGATGCCGTCGGGGGTCAGGGCGGTTGTCTGCAGGCGCTCGCCGTTGACGTAGACGGTGGGGGTTCCCTGGACCCCCCGGCGGGACGCGGCATCGTTGACCTGTGCGATGTAGTCGTTGTAGGTGCCCTCGCGCACAGCCCCAACGAATGCGACGGAAGTCAGCCCGACACTGCTGCCGAGATGGACCAGTTCCGTGTTCTGGAATCCACCTGTGTGCTCTTCCGGCTGGTTCGCGAACAACACGTCGTGGAATTCAGCGAACTTCCCTTCGTTCGCCGCCGCCGCTGCGGCGTTCGTGGCCCGCTCGGATTCCGACCCCAGAAATGCCAGGGTGTGGTAGACGACTTTGATCTTCTTGGCGGAGACAAGTGAGCTGATGGTGTCACCGCTCTGTTCTTCGAACGCGCGGCAGATCGGGCACTGGAAGTCCTCGTAGACATCCACAGTGACCGGGGCCGACGGCGACCCCACGACGATCCCGCGGTCCGAGCGGGCCGCGCCGGCCGGTACCAGGGCTCCCGAGGTGTCGGTCCGGGCGCTCTGCACGGCGAAGCCGATACCCCCGGCAAGCAGCAGGGCCACAGCCACACAGGCCGAGATGATGATCGTACGGCGGCGGCGCTCCCGCCGCTCCGCGGCCTCCCGCGCCGCGGCGGCCTTCGCGCGGCGAGTGGCGGTATCCGTGGCCGTCATGCCGGGACCTGCCCAGCCGCGGAGCGGGTTCTCCCCGCCGGCACTTCAGGTGCGCAGGAGGATGCAGCGGCGTGCCGGTTCCGGCGGGGCCGGCTGCCTCGATCCGGCGGAGCCGGCGAGGTGATGTCTGTGCCCATGCAGAACTCCCGATCCCGACCCACATGTTCATGGGCCGTCTTGGGCAGTGGGCGTGCGGCGGCGCCCGCGCGCGGCGAGCCGACCAGTCGGACAGACCAGGCATCCATCGATTCCCCCGGCCGGCCGCTGCGGGGCGGGGCGAGGCGGGAGATGAAGGCATGGCGTTCCGCGGGCTGGGCCGTTGCGGGCGGGCCAGCGCCGGTCACGCGCCGGTCTGAGAATCGGCTCGGCAGATGCCGTTCCCCGCGCCGTTCGCCGCGGATGACCGTGCAGGGGCACCGCGGTTGCTGTGCTGTGTCAGAGCTCCGCAGCCACCGGCGGCCCGCGCCGCGCGACCACGTACCGCAGGAGCCCCAGGCGCCGGGTACCCGCCGGCGAGAAGAGGAAGAACATGGGCCGAGGACCGCAGGCCGGGAGTGGCGGTGCTGCGAGGCGGCGGCGCACCCGCCGGACGATCCGCCTGGTGGCCGTGGCCGCACGCAGGCCCGCCCGCCAGAGCAGCCGCTCACCCGCGGCCAGCCACCAGGCGAGGCAGACCGCCGCGAGCAGGTGCAGGCCAAGCACCGTCGGCCCGCCGTGCAGCAGGTCCACTCCTGTCGGGCCCGGCACCGACTCCGGATGATGACGGGCGAGGACATGCCCCGCGCCGACCCCGGCAGCGGAATGCGGCCCGGGCGGGGAGGCCATGGCGAACGCGAGGTGCAGACAGCCCTGCGCGGCGACCACCAGCCCGATCAGCCGGCGGCGGCTGATCTGCCTCACGGCCAGCCCCCAGCCGACCCGCCAGGTGAGCAGGAAGCCAACGACGGTCACCAGTGGGTCCGGCACGGCCCGCCCGGACCCACTGTGCGCGACGGCGGCAAGCCCGACGGTCAGCAGCGCGAGGACGGCACCGCGCACGGCACGACCGCGGCTGGTCGCCGCCCACAACGGCAGGCCCGAGCCCACGACCGCTGCCGGCTCGCACCGCGCGCCGACCGGCTGATCGGGCGCCCCAGCGGTCACTCTCCCAGTGTGGATCGGCTCACCCACCCGACCGTGTCACCTTCCGAGTGGGGTTGGTGATCGAAGACTTTCCCGCCCGCCGGGCAGATCGAATGAAAGTCACTTGCTTCCCAGATAAGATGCCGGCTTTGTGAGCTGGGCGGCGACACCGACCGGGCGTAGTGTGCGTGCCTCGGTCCTGGCCGCCATGGCAGTCACCCTCGCCGTGGTCGCGCACCTGGCGGCCTGCGGCGAGCTACCAAGCCTGCCCGTGATCGGTTGCGGCGGCCTGCTCGCGCTCCGGGTGTGCTGGGGCTGCTCAGGCCGGCGGATGTCGCTGCGGCGCATCGCCGGTCTGGTCACGACGGTCCAGGCGGGTCTGCATCTCGCCTTCGCCATGACGGGGCGATCGACGCACAGCGCGGCCTTCCATCACCACTCCGCGGCCGGACCGGTGGATGTCTCCCACGGTGCGGAGGGAATCGATCTCCTGCCCGGTGGGCCTCGGATGGCCTTCGCGCACCTCTGCGCCGCTTTGCTGCTGTCCTGGTGGCTTGCCGCGGGAGAGCGGTTGCTGTGGCGGGTCGCGCGCCGGACCGCGGCGGTCGCGCGCAGAGCGGCGGGGCGCCTACGTCGCCGCCTGTACCCGCCGACCGGGTGTCCCCTTCTTCCCGCCCGCGCCGTTGCGCGCCGTCGGCCGCCCGCCGGGCAGGCTCCCGCCCTGGCGCAGCTGGTCCATCTCGTCGTTCGCAGAGGCCCGCCACTCCTGGCACCGGCCTGATCCGCGCCGTCGACGCCGTCCGCGACATCTGAGTCGGACGGCTCGTTCACGCTGCCCGGACCCGGCCCGTCGCTACCCGTCCGTGCCCGGCGTCCGCCGCCGGACGGGATCCGACCGCGACCGCGCCGATCGGCGCGACACCGCGGCGATGACGCCTGCCTCGACAAGCCAGTTCGGAGAAGCACTGTGACCATGGTCGAACCGCCGGGGGCGTCCCCCGACGACACGACACCCGCCGCCACCACCGTGGCAGCGCCCACCGCCTCACCCACGCCCGCGGCTCCGGCGGAGACCCCAGCCGCCGGTTCCGCCGGCGACCCGGCTGGCACCCCCGCCATACCCGAGCCCCGCACGCCGGACAGTGCGCGGGGGTCCCGGCCCGGTGACCCGGCGTCCGGTGGGTGGCGGCGGCTGCTCATGCGGCTCCACTTCTACGCCGGGGTGCTGGTCGCACCGTTCCTTCTCGTGGCCGCGACGACCGGCCTCGCCTACGCCTTCACCCCCCAGCTGGACCGGCTCGTCTACGCCGACGAGTTCTTCGTCGACGAGGTGGRCTCCGCCCAACGGCCGCTGGCCGAGCAGATCAACGCCGCCCTGGCCGCCTACCCGGACGGCGCCTTCGGCTCCGTGCACACCGGCGAGGCCGCGGACCGCACCACCCAGGTGGTCCTGTTCGAGGAAGCGCTCGGCGACAAACAGCGCACCGTCTACGTCGATCCCTACACGGGCGAGGTCCAGGGCGCGCTGGTCACCTGGTGGGGCAGCACCCCCCTGACGACCTGGCTGGACCAGCTGCACATCAACCTGCATCTCGGCGACACCGGCCTGTACTACTCGGAGTTCGCCGCCAGCTGGCTGTGGGTCGTCGTCCTGGGTGGCCTTGTGCTGTGGCTGGCCCGGCGGCGCCGGAAGCGCGGGGCCCGCACCCTGCTGCTGCCCGACCTGGCCGCCCGCGGACGGCGGCGCACCCTGGGCTGGCACGGCAGCCTCGGTGTCTGGCTCGTCGCCGGCCTGCTGTTCCTCTCCGCGACCGGCCTGACCTGGTCCACCTACGCCGGCGGGCACTTCTCCGACCTGAAGGCGGAACTGAACGGCGAACGGCCCGAACTCGACACCACCCTTCCCGCCACCGCGTCCACGTCCGCCGGAGGTGGCGCGGGGCACGAGGGGCACAGCGGCGGCAGCTCCGGTGCGGACACCTCCGAGACGGGGCCGGGTACCGACGCCGACACGGTACTCACCGCGGCCCGCGAGGCCGGCCTGGACGGACCGCTCGACCTCAGCCCACCCGCCGAGGCCGGCACCGCCTGGTCCGTCGCCCAGACCGACAACGCCTGGCCGGTACGGGGTGACAAGGCAGCCATCGACGCCGACGGCACCTTGGTCCACGAGTCACGGTTCTCGGACTGGCCGCTGCTCGCCCAGCTCAGCTACTACGGGATCATGGCCCACATGGGGATCCTGTTCGGACTCGCGAACCAGATCCTGCTCGCCAGCCTCGCCCTCGGCCTGATCTGCCTGATCGTCTGGGGATACCGCATGTGGTGGCAGCGCCGCCCCACCCGCGCCGAGCGCACCCGGATCGTCGGCGCCCCACCCGCACGCGGCGCCTGGCGACACCTCCCGAAACCGGCCCTGGCGGCATTGGTCCTCGTGACCGCGGCGATCGGCTGGGCACTACCCGTCCTCGGTGTGTCCCTCGGTGTCTTCATCCTGATCGACGTCCTGGTCGGCCTCGTGCGTAGCCGGTCACGGCGGCGGGAGACCACGGCCGCCTGAGCGGAAGACGCCGCCTGGCGAGCCCCGCTTCCCAACGCCGCAGCAGGCCAGGCGGCCCCCGCCCGCTGCCCGGGACACGCGCTCCGTTCCGGGCAGCGGGCGGCAGGGAGCGGTATGCATGCCCTTCGAGGCTAACCCTGATCGAAACACGATGATCGGCACCATAGGTTCGGCGGCATGAGCGGCGAGTGGGAGCCTGCCGAGGAATCGGCCCGCGGTGGCCCGGTTCCCGCTGACCGCAGTGAGGCCGCGCTGCGACGGCTGAGGCAACGGCCCGGCTTCCGGGTGCACGGCAGCGAGCGGATCGTCGCCGTCGTCTACGACGGTTTCACCGCCCTCGACCTCGCCGGCCCGCAGTTCTTTCTCGCCTGCCTGACCGGCGCCGAGGTCATCATCGCCGCCGAGCACGCGCCGCGCCCCGTCACGAGCGACACCGGACTGGCGGTGATCGCCACCCACGCTCTGGAGGACCTTCCGGCGAACTGCGACGTCCTGCTGGTACCCGGCGCGGGCGGTGGCCTGCCGGCGGCGCTGGGCAACCAGGCGCTGCTCGGCGAGCTGGCGCGGATCGGGGCCGGCGCCGGGATCGTGGCGAGCGTCTGCACCGGTTCGCTGCTGCTGGGCGCCGCCGGCCTGCTGCACGGGCGGCGGGCGACGTCCCACTGGACGGCACGCCCGTACCTGCCACGCTACGGAGCCACCACAGTCGACGAACGGGTCGTGGACGAAGGGAGCCTCATCACAGCGGCCGGAGTCACCGCCGGTGTCGATCTGGGGCTGCTCCTGGTAGGCCGGCTGCGCGGCGCCGCCTACGCCGAGGCGCTGTCCCTGCAGGCCGAGACCGTCACACCGGCTCCGGCGGAGGCGGACCCGACGCTCGTCGACGACGTCCGCGACCTGTTCAGCGGAATGCTCCACCGAAGTCTGTGTCAGGAGACGGATCCATCCGGTCACCGCCCCGGGTAGGTCGTTCGCCTACGCTCACGCAAGGGATCTCGGCGCGGAGATCCACCAGGCACAGGAGCGCGATGTCCACTCCGACAGGCCACGACATCAGCGAAGCCGAACCGGCGAGCTCAGGGGCGACGGCGGTTCCACCGCCCCGAGCACCGCGGCCCGGCCCTGCCGCCGCCGGGCCGCGCGTGGAACTCGCGGTGTCCGGGATGACCTGCGCAGCCTGCGCACGCCGGGTCGAGAAGGTCCTGAACCGGGTCGAAGGCGCCTCGGCGGTCGTGAACCTGGCCACCCACCGCGCCGCGGTGACCTGGGCCGACGCCGCCGCGGCAGACGACGCGACGCTGGTCTCCGCGGTGGAGCGCGCCGGCTACGAGGCCAGGGTCGTCCCGCAACGCCGACCGTCCGCCCCGGCCTCCGCCGTGCCGGCAGCCGTGCCGGAGGTCGTCGCGGCTCCCGCGGTGAGCGGCGGCCCCGGCCAGGACGGCGCGGGTGCCCGCCAGCCTCTGGTGCCCRCTGGCCAGGCAGCCAGCCGCCCGGAGGATGCCGGCACGTTGCGGGACGTCCCCGAGCAGTGGGGTTCCGAGCAGCCGGATGGTCGGCGACCAGGCGGCGAGCCGCAGAACCCCGGGCAGAACAAGGCCGAGCAGGACGAGGCGGAGCACTGGCGTCAGCGTGCTCTCGTGGTGGCCGCACCGACCGCGATCGTGGTCGCCGCCGCGATGGTGCCAGGCATCCCGGATCTGCCGGGCTGGCTGACACTGTTGGTCGCGGGCCCCGTCGTGCTGTGGGGAGCCTGGCCGTTCCACCGAGCCGCCTGGAAGAGCCTGCGCCACCGCGCGACCCGGATGGACACCCTGGTCAGCCTCGGCGTGCTGGTGTCGTTCGGGTGGGCGGTGGCCGTGACCCTCGCGGACGCCCTGAGCGGGCCGACCTCCGGCACCCTCCCGACCGGGAACGTCCACGGGCTGGGCTCCCAGCATCACGGCACCGTCCGGCCGGTGAGCGGCACTGCCGGGGCGGAGCACACGGGCCACGCCGCGCACGCGGCCGAGATCGCCTGCGTGCTCACCCTGAGCCTGCTGGTCGGGCGCTGGATGGAGGCCCGTGCCCGGCGCGGAACCGGTTCGGCGCTGGCCGACCTGGCCGCGCTCGCCGCCCACGACGCGACCGTGCTGCTGCCCGACGGCAGCCAGCGGCCACGGCCCGCCGCCGACCTCCTGGTCGGGGACGAAGTGCTGGTCCGGCCCGGTGAACGGATCCCGGCCGACGGCGTGGTGGTCGACGGGACATCCACCGTGGACCTGTCCCTGCTCACCGGCGAGAGCATCCCGGTCGACGTGACCGCCGGGACCGAGGTCACCGGCGGATCCGTGAACGGCACCGGCGCGCTGGTCGTCCGGGCGACCCGGGTCGGCGCCGACACCGCGCTCGCGCACATCACCCGGCTCGTGCAGGACGCCCAGACCGGCCGGGCCGCGGCGCAGCGGCACGCCGATCGGATCTCCGCCATCTTCGTGCCGACGGTCCTCCTCATCGCCACGGCCACCGCCGCCGGATGGCTCGTCTCCGGCGCGGCGGCGTCCACCGCGGTCGAAGCAGCGATCTCGGTGCTGCTGGTCGCCTGCCCCTGYGCCCTGGGGCTCGCGACCCCGGCGGCGCTACTCGCCGGCACGGGCCGCGGCGCCCGCCTCGGCGTGCTCATCTCCGGCCCGGCGGCACTGGAGGCCGCCCGCCGCATCGACACCCTCGTGCTCGACAAGACCGGCACGGTGACCACCGGCCAGGTCACCGTCACCGGTGTCACAGTCACCAGCGTCACCGGCCGCGACGACGGCGCGAGCAACAGCGACGAGGGCAAGGCGGAGGTACTGTGCCGGGCCGCAGCCGTCGAGCAGGCCAGCGAGCACCCGATCGCCCGGGCGGTCACCACCGCAGCGGCCATCCGGGGCCTGAGCGTGGCCGCAATCAAGTCGTTCCAGGCCCGTCCCGGGGCAGGCGCGACCGGAACCGTGGATGGTGAGCAGGTCGTCGTGGGCACCGTCACGCTGATGGAGGAGCACGGGCTGGCTCTCCCCGGCGTGCTTCAGGAGTCCCTCGACCAGACCGAGGCCCGCGGCCAGACAGGTGTCTGTGTCGRCTGGGGTGGATGGGCGCGAGGCGTCCTGACCCTCGCAGACCCTGTTCGGCCCACCAGCCGGGACGCGATCCGCCGCCTGCAAGCCACCGGGCTGCGCACCGTACTGCTCACCGGCGACAACCCGCACGCGGCACGAGCGGTCGCCGACGCTGTGGGCGTGGACGAAGTGATCGCCGGCGTCTCCCCCGCCGGCAAACTCGACCACATCCGGTGCCTGCGCGGCAGCGGGCACGGTGTGGCGATGATCGGCGACGGTGTGAACGACGCCGCAGCACTCGCCGAGGCCGACCTGGGAATCGCGATGGGCAGCGGCGCCGACGCCGCCATCCACGCCAGCGACATCGCCCTGGTCCGCCCCGACCTGCACACCGCCGCGGACGCCCTCGCCCTCGCCGCCCGGGTCGAGCGCACCATCCGGCAGAATCTCGCCTGGGCCTTCGGCTACAACCTCGTGATGATCCCCCTGGCCGGAGCCGGCGTCCTCCCGACCTGGGCCGCCGGCGCCGCCATGGCCTGCTCCAGCCTCGCCGTACTCGGCAACTCCCTGCGGCTACGGCGCTTCGCACCGGCTACCCACGATGGACGGTCCCCCGCTGGGACGCCCTCGGCTGGCACACCGACATCGGTGGACCCAATATCCATTCTCGGGCAATAGGGATGTTCGCCGGGCGCCCAAGGCTCATGTCCGCCGCTCCGGCACACCAATGCATCGCCGATGCCGACTACTTTCAGTAGTCGGCATCGGCGATGCATTGAGGGAATCGAACCAATCGATCAAGCTCTGACCTGGGGATCCTTCCGCCGATCAAGCAGTAGAATCTATAGCTTTTAACTATTTCACCAGGTCAGAGGCGCAACTACGCATCGTGGTGGACCATGTGTACCAGCATCCGAACCG
>NZ_MRUJ01000007.1:0-9833 GCF_002099325.1 Frankia sp. KB5
GCCGGCGGGCACCGCGAGCCGGTGGCCCCAGGCACTCGCCCGGTCGAAGTCGAGAGCGGGGTTCGCCGCGGCGAAGTGGTAGTGCGAGCCGACCTGCACCGGCCGGTCGCCCATGTTACGGACCAGCACCGTGCGTACCGGGCGTCCGGCGTTGATCTCGACGGGATCGTCGCCGGTCAGGATCTCCCCGGGGATCACGGGATCGGCCGGTGGACGGTGACCAGCTTGGTGCCGTCCGGGAAGGTGGCTTCGACCTGCACCTCGCCGAGCATCTCCGGCACGCCCTCCATGACGTCGTCCCGGGTGAGCACGGTTCGCCCGGCGCTCATCAGGTCCGCGACGCCGCGACCGTCCCGCGCGCCCTCCAGCAGGAACGAGGTGATGATCGCGGTCGCTTCGGGATGGTTCAGCCGCAGCCCACGGGCTCGCCGTTCACGGGCGAGCCCGGCCGCCACATGGATCAGCAGTCGTTCCTGTTCATGGGGGCTCAGCAGCACGAATGCGAAGCCTAGCAGGTCGGGGAATGCCGCCGGCCTGGTTCGGTTCGGCGCGGTCCACGACATGCCGGCGACGCTCCGGCCCCGATGCTCGTCGGACATATCGGGGCGCAATGTGACGGTCAGGTGAACGGCGACGCTCTCGCAACCCAAGAAAAGTTTCGTCCAGGTTTCTGTCCCGACATTGCCGGGGACGCCGCGGGAGCGTGGTGCCGTCAACAGTAAGAATGGAGTTACTGGTAATTCACCCGGGCGCGATGGGACCGATACGCATCCTTTCTAGCGTCCGGGGAACCGCTCTGGCGTCCGGGGAACCGCTCGGGCCGGTCGGACCGACCGGCAGGTGGGGGTACGCCCGGAATGAGGCTGWCAGGGGTTCGGTTGCTCACACTGGTCTTCGGGCGGGGCCGCGCCGCGGTCGGCATGATCGCCGGGATCGTCGTGTTCTTCCCGTCCCTGGTCAACATGGTGTTCCACCCGCGTTACCGGCTGGCTCCGGCGCATGGTGGGTAATGACACGTGGCAAACAACAATCACGCCATCGCCGCCCTCCCGGCGGGTGGTGYCGGTCCGCCGACTCCGGGGACACCCGGCTTGTCTTGGAGTAAAGGAAGTAATGGGGGTGATTTCGCCGTTGGTCATACGTGATCCCGTTCCGGGCGTGCCGCCATCGGATGCAGACTCGGTGCTGACCGGCAGACGAGAGGCCGCCATGAACGCCGAACRCTCCAGCCGGGGACCCCGACTGATGACGGTGTCCGGCKGAGCGTCCCAGCCGACCGTCTCCTCTGCCACGCCCCACCGATCGGCGACCCCGRCCCGCACGGCGGCGTCGGGCACGACCTCCACCACCGCTCCCGCGGTCGACCCGCGTGATCCGGCGGCGGCTCCTGGTCCGACCGGGCAGGCACCCGTGGTCGGCGCGGACCTGCTGCGTCCGTCCGAGGCACAGCTCGCTCGACTGCGTCGGGTGGCCGCGGGTGAGGAGGAAGCCGACCTCGTCATACGCGGTGGGCTTGTCGTCGCCGTCCACAGCGGTGCCGTGGCCGCGCGGGACATCCTGATCGTGGGGTGCTACATCGCCGCGGTCACGAAGCCGGGAACGTTGGCGGGTCGGCGCTCGCTCGACGCCGCCGGCAGATTCGTCCTGCCGGCCTATGTCGACGCCGGCCTGCGCGTCGAGGAGACGCTGCTCACTCCGGGGGAACTGGCTCGCCTGATCGTCCCGCGGGGAACCGTCACCCTGGTGACCGACCCGGCCGTCCTGGTCGCGCTGGGCGGTCTGCGCGGTGTGGATCTGGTGACGGGATCCTCGACCCCGTTGCGGGTGCTGGTCCGAGCGGGGCAGGTGCCCGGGAGGCAGGTCCCCGGGACCGGGGCGCCCGCAGCCCCGGTCGTCGAGGTGCCTCCGATACCGCCCGCCTCCGCGCTGACCGCGCTGTCCTCGGTAGGGGCGGCGCCCGTCAAGTCGTCCGCCACGGAGGCCGGCGGTCTGCTGTGGGCGGCCGGCAGCGGGGCCGAGCCGGTCCGGGGCAGGGCCAGATCGGTCGCGGAGCTTGCCACGGTCGGGCATCTCGATCACGACGTGCGACTCGCGGTCGGTCGGGGGATGGGCCAGATCGACGCCATCCGGCGGTTCTCCCTGCTCCCCGCCCRCAGGCACGATCTGGAACCCACCCTGGGGTCAATCGCGCCCACCCGCTTCGCTGATCTCCAGGTCGTCTCCTCCCTGGCCRGAACCGCGCCGCCCGACGTGGTGGTGGCGGGTGGCCGGATCGCCGCGGAATGCGGCCGACCCCTGTTCGACAACCTCGACATCTCGCCCGCCTGGGCCACCAGCCGGACACGACTCCCGGCGAACCTGCACGCCGGCTCCTTCACATCACTCGGCCTGCGACGGTCCCACCGGCAGGATGCCAGTGTGGTCGTGGTGAGCGTCGATCCCCCCCGCGACCCGGGGACGGCGCCGCCCGTCGGTGGACCAGCGCGGGCGTTGCGGATGACCGGGACGGGCCAGGTCTCCGGCCTCTCCCACCCGCGTGGACTCCGTACCGTGCGGGTGGAACCCACCCTGCGGGACGGCTGGGCGGTAGCCGATCCGTCTCGGGACCTTCTCAAGATCGCAATTTTCGGTCGGGACGGCTCCTCGGACGAGATCGACGTCGGGCTGCTCCGCGGGTGCGGGCTGACCCGGGGCGCGCTCGCGGTCACGACGGCGGAGCCGCCGGGGCATCTGATCGTCGTCGGGGCGCGGGACGACGACATGGTGACCGCCGCTCGGGCCCTCGAGGGCATGGGCGGGGGCTACGTGGTGGTCGACCAGGGCTGGGTGCGGGCGGCGTGCGCGCTGCCCCTGCTCGGGGTGATGAGTGACGCACCCTGGGAGGCGGTGCTGGGAGAGCTGGCCGCGGTGGACACGGCCGCAGCCGATCTCGGCTGCCGGCTGCCGTTCCCGCTGCGCACRCTGGCCGGATGGGGCTGCGCCCTCTACACCCGGCCCTGACCTCCACACCCGACCCTGACCGGCGTCGCTGGATCAGCGGGCGCTCCGGGGCCCAGGGCGGGGAGCGTGGTGCACTCACCCGAGGCCACGAAGCGCCAGCCGTGCCGCAGCGCCGGGTCGATAGACGGCGTGACATGTCCACCTCAAACCTGTCGCATCCCTCTCCACAGTTCGCGCCAGCATCGGTAAGGTAACACTGGGTAACGTTGGGGGTGTTGGTCTGGGTCGGTGCGAGTGGAAGCTGGCGATAACACGGGTGAGATAGCGCAGGTGAGGTGATGAACGCTGCCGCCAAGCAAGATCAGAACTACGTCACTGAGCGTCTGTCTTGATGAACATCCACGTAACCTTCCGCCGTTATGGTCGGTTCTTATGCAGCGTTCGTCCGCCTGCCTGACCCCCGGATCGCCGGYTGGCTTCCCGCGTCATCCCCTCCCGCGCTTCCTTCCACTGGTCGGACCATTGGTCGGATCGGGCGGGGGAGGCCGCTGTGACGACTAGCGGTGCGACGGCCGTCATGTTCCGTCCACGTACGGTAGGGGAGGCAGTGGAGATGCTGGCGACCGCCCATGACGCTGGCAGGGCGGTCGATCTGCTGGGCGGCGGCACCGATCTCGTCCCCGCCCTCCGGTCCGGCGAGCGTCGGCCGGGGGCGGTAGTCGCCCTGCGCCGGGTCCTGGAACTGCGGGTCCGCGGCGCCGGGGCGGATTCGCTCACCGTCGGTGCGGGCGTGACTTACACCGACCTCGCGGGCTGGTCACTGTCGCCCGGCCTCGCCCTCGCCGCCCGGGTGGTCGGTTCCGCGCAGATCCGCAACCTCGGCACGGTCGGTGGCGCGCTGGGCTCGGCACGTCCCACCGGTGACCTGCTCACCTTCCTCACCGCCGCGGACGCCGAGATCCTCGTGGCCTCGCCGCGCGGACCCGGCCGGATGACGCTGCCCGCGTTCCTCGCCGACGGGCTCGCCCCCGACGCCCTGGTCACCGCGGTAAGGCTGCCGCGGCCGGCCGGACCGCAGAGCTATCTCAAGATTGGGGGCAGGCAGGCCGCCTACCAGGCGTTGGTGTCGTGCGCCGTCCTCGTCGACCGGATGCGCCATCGACTGGCCTGCGCGATCGGGGGGGTGGGTCGGCTGCCGATCCGGATGACCGTCGCCGAGCGGTTCGCACACGACGCGGTGGACTGGTCCGCAGGGGCCGCGTCCTCGTCGGCGGCCCGCCGGTTCGGTGAGCTGGTAAGCGAGGCGGTCTCGCGGGTCGGGCCGGAGCTCGCGGCGGGTCCGCGGGTCTCCGCCGACTACCGCCGGCATGCTGCCGGCGTGCTGGCCGCCCGGGCGTTCACCCGATGCCTGGATGCCGCGGGGGCGCCGGTGGACCCCCGAGTCGAGCGGGACGTCCGGCCATGACCGCCCGTTTCGCGAGGGAAGTCCCGGCCGGACCGCCGGCCGGACCGCCGGCCGGGTCGTCCTGGCCGGACGACGGCGTCGTCGCGCCATATCACCTCCATGTCGACGGCTTCCTGCACACGGTGGCCGGCGCCTGGATCGGGGACTCCCTGCTCACCGTCCTGCGGGACGTCATCGGGGTGACCTCGGTGAAGGACGCGTGTGAGCAGGGGCGCTGCGGTGCCTGCTCCGTTCTCCTGGACGGCCGGTTGGTGGCGTCCTGCACGGTGCTCGCCGCGGACGCCAACGACGCCCAGGTGAGCACCGTTGCCGGTCTGAGGACGGCGGGACCCGCCAGGGCCGTGCGGGCGGCGTTCCTTGAGGAGGGTGCCGTGCAGTGCGGCTTCTGCACCCCCGGGTTCGTGGTCGCGGTGACGGACCTGCTCACCCGGCGGCCGGATGCGGACGAGGAGGAGATCAGGGAATCGCTGGCCGGCAACATCTGCCGGTGCACGGGTTACGGCCGGATACTCGCTGCCATCAGAACAGTGCAGGCTGAGCGGGGCACCCTACTTTCGGGGGATGCACCTGCTCCGCCCCACCGGGGGGTGGGGCGATGAGTCTGGGGATCGGTCGTCCGGTGCGTCGTCCGGATGGGCCGGACAAGGTGACCGGTAGCTTCTCCTACGTTGGTGATCTGCGTGTTCCGGGGATGGTGYACGCCCGCACCCTGCGATCGCCCCATGCCCGGGCGCGGATCCGGCGCGTCGACGTCGACGCCGCGCGCCGGCTGCCCGGCGTCGTGGGGATGGTGACCGCCGCCGACGTCCCCGGCATGGCCACCTACGGGCTGATCGTCGCCGACCAGCCGGTGTTCGCCGCGACCGAGGTTCGGTACGCAGGGGAGCCGGTCGCCGCCGTGGCCGCGGTTGACGTCCGGACCGCGCGCCGGGCGCTCGCCGCGATCGAGGTGGACTACGAGCCGCTGGCACCTTCGACCGACCCCGACCGGGTATGGCAGCCGGATGCCGAGCCGCTGCATCCGGCGGGCAACCTGTACCGCGAGATCGAGCTGCGCCACGGGGATCCCGACGCGCTCGGCCCGGTGGTGGTCGAGGACCAGTACCTCGTCGGGATGCAGGACCAGGCGTTTCTCGCTCCCGAGGCGGCCCTGGCGATGCCGGCCGCCGATGGTGGGGTGGACCTGCGGGTGGCGACCCAGTGGCTGCATTCGGACCGGGAGCAGATCGCGGCCTGCCTCGGTCTCCCGGAGGAGCTCGTCCGTCTCACCCTGGCCGGTGTGGGGGGTGCCTTCGGCGGCCGGGAGGACGTCACCCTTCAGATCCACGGCGCCCTGCTCGCCCGGGCTACGGGGCTTCCGGTGCGGATCGCCTACGACCGGGTTGAGTCCTTCCTGGGCCATCCGCACCGGCATCCGGCCCGGATGTGGTTCCAGCACAGCGCCACCGCCGACGGAAACCTGGTCAGCGTGCGGGCACGGCTGGTGCTGGATGGCGGTGCCTACGCGTCGTCCTCGCCGGCGGTGCTGGCGAACGCGGTCACCCATGCCGCGGGTCCGTACCGGGTCCCGAACGCCCACCTGCACGGAGTCGTCGTGCGGACCAACAACCCCCCGTGCGGCGCCATGCGGGGGTTCGGGGTGCCGCAGGTGACCATCGGTCACGAGGCCCAGATGGACCGGCTGGCCGACGCCCTCGGCATGGATCCGGTGGACCTGCGCGTCCGCAATGCCGTCCGACCGGGGGATGTGCTGCCCACTGGTCAGGTGATGGGCGCACCGCTGCCGGCGCGGGAGGTCATCGAGGCGGTGGCCTCGCGTCCGCTCCCGCCGGCGATGCCGGCGAACGTCGCGGTGACCGCGTTGCCCGGCGGCCGACCGGCCGCGGCCGAACCGAGCCGGGTCCGTCGGGGGGTCGGCTACGCCCTGGCCTACAAGAACCTGCTCTTCTCGGAGGGCATGGACGACTCCTCCGTCGCCCGTGCCCGCCTGGAGCTGGCTGAGGACGGAACGGTACGGGTCCGGCTGCACAGCGCGTGCGCCGAGGTGGGCCAGGGGTTTGTGACGATCGCGGGGCAGATCGCCCGCACCGAGCTCGGCGTCGAACAGGTCGTGTTGGCGCCCGCGGACACCGCGGTCGGCAGTGCCGGATCGACCAGCGCGTCCCGGCAGACCTGGATGAGCGGAGGCGCCGTGCGCGGAGCCTGCGCCGCGGTCGCCGATCGCCTGCTCGCCCGGGTCGCCCGCACCGCGGGGCTGCCCGCGGAGGTCGTCGAGGCACCTCGACGGACGCTGACCGTCAACGCCGGGGAGATCGTCGGGGTGGAGGCCGGGTTGCGGGTTCCGCTCGCCGAGGCGCTGGCCGACGGGCCGATCGAAGCGGAGTACACCTTCCACCACCGGCGTACCTCCGCGCTGGACGCCGACGGACAGGGCGATCCGCACGTGGCCTTCGCCGCCGCGGCGCACCGCGCGGTTGTCGATGTCGATGTCGACCTCGGTCTCGTGCGGGTCGTGTCGATGGCGCTGGCCCAGGACTGCGGTACGGTGCTCAACCCCCTGGCGCTGCGTGGTCAGGTCGAGGGGGGAACTGCCCAGGGGCTGGGCCTCGCCGTCATGGAGGAGCTGGTCACGGTGGACGGGGTGGTGGTCAATCCCACGTTTCACGACTATCTGCTGCCGACCATCGCCGACGTCCCGGACCTCGATTTCGTCGCCGTCACCCATCCGCAGCCGGATGCGCCCTACGGGGTGAAGGGCGTGGGGGAGGCGCCTACCTGTACCGCGACCCCGGCGATCATCGCGGCGATCCGGGTCGCCGTCGGACGGGATCTGCGGCGCGTTCCGGTACGACCCGAGGACCTCGTCACCATCTCTCCGATGACCGCGCCTCCGACGACCGCGCCTCCGACGACGCCGGGACAAGGTGTTCCGGCGGCATGAACGAGCCCACCGCGGAYGTTCTGCCGGAGCGGCCACAGGCGCTACGGTCACGGCGAGTCGTGCTGCCCGGGGGCGAGCGTCCGGCAGCCGTGCACGTCGCGGACGGCCGGATCGCCGCGATCACCGCCGCGGACGAGATCCCTCCCGGGACCCTGGTCACGGACCTCGGCGAGCTGGCTCTGCTTCCCGGCGTGGTCGACTCCCACGTGCACATCAACGAACCGGGGCGGACCGAGTGGGAGGGGTTCGCGACCGCGACCCGGGCCGCCGCGGCCGGTGGTGTCACCACGATCATCGACATGCCGCTGAATTCCGTTCCGCCGACGACCTCGCTCGCCGCCCTGGCCGCCAAACGTGCGGTGGCGGCCGGCCAGGTCGCCGTCGACGTCGGCTTCTGGGGCGGCATCATCGGCGCCGACGCCCGCAACCTCGATGATCTGGCCGCCCTGCACGGCGCCGGGGTCTTCGGATTCAAGGCCTTCCTGGCCCCGTCGGGGGTCGAGGAGTTCCCGCACGTCTCGATGGACGTCCTCGGGGCCGCCGCCCGGCGCACCGCCCGGATGGGGGCCCTCACCGTCGTGCACGCCGAGGCGCCCTCCGTTCTCGCCCTGGCACCTCCCACCGTGGGGCGGGCCTTCGCCAGCTGGTTGGCGTCGCGCCCGCCGGYCGCGGAGACCGAGGCCGTGGCCGCGCTGGCGGCGCTGTCCGCCGCCAGCGGTGCCCGCCTGCACGTGCTGCATCTGGCGGCGGCCGATGCCCTCGACGACGTGCTCGCGGCGCGGGACGCGGGGTTGCCGATGACGGTGGAGACGTGCCCGCACTACCTGACCTTCACGGCCGAGGAGGTCCCCGACGGAGCTACCGTCTTCAAGTGCGCACCTCCCATCCGGGACAGCAGGAATCTGGACCGGTTGTGGGACGGGGTGGCCCAGGGCCTGTTCGCCGGGATCGTCACTGATCATTCGCCGTCCACTCCCGCGTTGAAGCAGATCGACGCCGGTGATTTCGCGGCGGCGTGGGGTGGCATCGCGTCTGTCCAGATCGGGCTACCCGCGGTCTGGACTCAGGCCCGGGCGCGGGGGCACACCCTCACCGACGTCGTCGGTTGGATGTGCGCCGGACCGGCCGACCTGGTAGGACTGGCCGGCAAGGGGCGCATCGCGATCGGCGCTGACGCCGATCTGGTGATCTTCGACGCGGATGCGTCGTTCCTGGTGGAGCCCTCGATGCTGCGCCACCGCCACCCGCTCACCCCCTATGCCGGACGCGTGTTGAACGGGGTGGTGCTGGCGACCTATCTGCGGGGGCGGCGAGCGGACGGGGATCGTCCTCCGCGGGGGCGGCTATTAGAGAGGTAGGCATCACCCGGCCGGGCCGCGGGACCGTCCGGCGTACCGGAGCCCTCCCCACGGATGTGATCCGATGCACCCACCGACGCGGACCACTCCCGAGGGAGCAGGCCCGAAGTACGCTTTGCGCCCCGCTAACACGTCGTCCCGTCCTGACCTGATCCGGTCCGCACGGTGGTGACGGGCCGTGCGGCCACCCGACGACACGTGAACAGTCCGGTTTCGTACGGCTGGTTGACCCCGTGAAAGGACCCGATGAGCGACGCGCCCGACCTGACGAATCTTGTCGATCTCGCGGCGGCCCGTTTCGGCGGTACGGTCGTGGCCGTCAACGACGAGTTCTTCGCGTTCGCCGAACGGATGCTGCTGCCCGAACCGCCGATCGTGCGGCCGGGCGTGTTCACCGAACGGGGCCAGTGGACCGACGGTTGGGAGACCCGTCGGCGGCGGGATCTTCCCGGATCCGACTGGGCCATCATCCGGCTGGGCTCACCCGGCATCGCCCACGCGGTGACCGTGGACACCACCCACTTCACCGGCAACGCTCCCGGGGCCGTCGAGGTGCACGGCGCCACCCTGCCCGGGTATCCCTCCGCGGCGGAGGTCGCCGAGGAGTCCGTGGCCTGGGTCCCGCTGGTGCCGCGGACGCCGATCGTGCCGGACGCGGCCAACGTGTTGCCGGTGGCTGACCAGGGCCGGACCCGCATCACCCATCTGCGCCTGACCATCCACCCGGATGGCGGAGTCGCCCGGCTGCGCGTGCATGGCACGGTGGTGCCGGACCCCCGGATGTTCGACCGGGTGACCTCCGATCTCGCCGCCGCCTACCTGGGCGGTGTCGTGGTGGCCGCCAGCGACATGCACTACGGTGACCGCCATAACCTGAACGCCTCGGGTGAGGCCCGGGCGATGGGAGAGGGCTGGGAGACCCGCCGGCGCCGTGGGGACGGCCACGACTGGGCGGTGGTCCGGCTCGCGACGCAGGGCACGATCGTGCGGGCCGAGGTTGACACCCGGCACTTCCGCGGCAACGCGCCCCGGGCGGTGGCCCTCTGGGCGGCGGACAACCCCGACCTTCTCGACCCCGACGACGTCACCGCGATCACCGAGTGGTACCCGATGCTGCCGCGGACCCGGG
>NZ_MRUJ01000060.1:0-31814 GCF_002099325.1 Frankia sp. KB5
CGGCCGATCCGGTCCGGCGATCCTTGTGGGTGCCGTTGGTGACCGTAGGTCGCCAAATGATACGCCCTGCGCCGCAGGGTGATCCTCGGTAGTCGCTCGTGGGCCGCCGGAAGCGCCAGAATCTGCACGGGTGGTGACCGCTTCCACGGCGCCGCCGGCCGCAGCCCCCGGCTGATCGACAGCGCCCGCAGCGGCCGTGACCTCGGCTTTCGCGAGAGTGAACAGGGCTTCCACGGCGGCCGCGGCCAGCTGGAGGTAGGCGCGGCGAGTACGTCGGCGTAGTCGAGGAATCCGCACCGGAGTATGCCTGCTGGGGTCGAGCCGGGCGTCGTACGGGATTCGGATCAGCGTGTCGACCTGGCGCCCGAGCCGGGCCGCCGCCGCGCGGGTCCGGGGCGAGGGACGGCCCCGGCGCGGCGCAATCATGGCTGCCACGATCATCGGCCCGCCGTGTCTGGCTGAGCCACCACCCGCCGCGTCCCGCAACGTACGCAGTCCGGTGAGTGTCGCCTCCAGATCGGCGGCGGTCGCGAGTGTGACGAGGATGATGAGGTCCGCGGCCTGGAGCGCCGCAGGCGTCAGCGGTGCCTTGGCCGGCGCGTCGACCAGCACCAGCGGATAGGAATGCGCGAGCAGGCCGAGCACGGACCGCAGTCCGGTCGGGGCGACGGTGTCGTCCGCGGGGACGACGGCGGCCGCCTCGTCGCCGGAACCGCCGCCGCCGTGCCGGTCGGATCCTCCGCCAACACCGCGTCGCACGGGAAGCACGTCGAGGTCCCTGGTGCTGCCTGCGGGACGACCGCTGATCATCAGAGGTAGATCGGTCACCGTACTGTCGGAGGCTTGCCGGCGGGCGACGTCGGCGACCGTCGTCGTTCCGGCCGCGCCGACCCGGATCGCGAGCGGATCACCGCGTGGTTCGTCCTCGTCCTCGGTGCCGGCGCCCACAGGCGACGATGGCGCCCCCCCGGGAGACTCCCCCGGCCAGAGATCGACCGCGAGGACCGGCTGCGCCCGCACCCCGGCGAGGGTCAGCCCGACGACCCCGGCAAGGGTGGTGGTCCCGGAGTAGGGGAACAGCGAGGTCACCGCGATCCGCCACGAACCGGGCAACGGGATACGGGCCCGGTCGCGCAGAGAGAGCCGTACCGGGATCTCTTCCCATGGCTCGAGATCGCGCACGCCGGCCCACGGCTCCTGCCACGGCCACAGCCGACCGTCCGACGACGGCCGGCGACGCGAGACGGTCTGGCCGCCTGCCGCCGCGGCCTCGGGGGTGGATCGAGACGCCGGGTCCGGCTGCGGTTGCGCGGGGGGGAGCACTGGAGCCGTCGGCTGCTTCGTGTCCGCGGCTGGCGCGGCCGGCGCGGCTGGCGCGGCCGGYGTGTAGCGGGCGACCGGCGGTGTGACCGGCACCGCGCAGACGTGGCCCGGGACGGACGATTCGGAGGGGACCGGATCGTCCGTGGGAGGGGCCTGCGCATCCCCGGGGCCGGTTACCTCGATCGGGCCGGCCGCGGCTGGCCGGCTGGCCGCGGCGGATGGAACGGTTGCCGTCGGCGGATCGGTCGGGCCGCTRATCGGCGCCGCATCCGTCGGCGCGGCCGGTGTCGGCCGCGGAGGCTGCGGATGGCGGGGCGCGGAGGCGCGCGGCGGCCGGACGCGTGGCCCGTTCGGGGCAGGCAATGGCCCGTTCGGGTGTGGTGGTACCGCAGTTGGGTCRCCACCGGCACCAGGACTCGCGGCCGGGCTGACGCCTCGGCCTGACGCGCTGCCACCCGGCGCGCTGCCACCCGAGGCGGTGTCCGCCTTCCGCGAGGATTCCACCGCGCCCGGGGGGATCGGGGTCGAACCGCGGGGATCTGCCGGCCGGGTTGGACGGCGGGAGGGATCAGCCTGGTTACGGGGCGGAATCGCCGACGGGCGGCCGGCGCGCCGGGCAGCGGCGCCGCGGGTGCGCCGGGAGCTGGTGTCCGCGCCCGTGGTCGCCCGGCCCGGCCCGGCGCCGGGTGCCTCGGTCCTGGCGCCCGGCACCGATGGCGGTGTGTCGTCGGACGTGTTTGTACGGTCCGCACCCGAACGGGCCGCCGATGTCGCATCATCGAGGTGGAATGCCTCGCTCTGCCACGCTTCGTCGAGTGGCTGCGGCGAGCCCGTCCCGCCCCGCCGTCGATGCCGTCGGCGCCCGGATCGTGAATGGGGAGGTGACTCTACGTCTTCGGTGCCTGCTGCTTCGTCCCGTATGTACTGATCGTCTCGTATGTACTGATCGTTCCGGATGGGCGGACCGTCGGGAGGGGAGACCGACGAGGGGATGCGGGCACCAATGAGCGAAACGGGCCGCGCGTCGCCTTCCTCACCGTACGGTGCCTGTGGCACATCGCTCACGCGCCGTCGACCTCCCGGCCTTCTAAGGTTAGCTAGTGCCAGTTAAGGTTACTTACTGTTATCTGCGCTCGGCTGCGGTCGGATCGATGTAACACGAGTCATTCGAGTATGACAAGCTCTGGTCGAAGCTACCCATCATGGGTGGGTCGGTGTACCTTCCGGAACCGGAGATGTGCCGTCCGGATTGAGGGGACGAACCGGCGGACGGTTTGGCGGACGGTTGGCTGTGATCCGCGACGTGGCGGGCTGGGGGCGGCCTGGACGACACGGCACCGTGCGTGCGGCAGATGGGAAAGGAGCGTCGGTGGCRCAGGACGGCTTCTCGATGGCGACGCCTCGGYCATCCCAGCGCTCCGGCGCACCGCAGGGGGTGACGCCCGCGAAATCCCCGGTCGRCTCGGCCCCGGCCCGGTCTGCTCCGGCGGCATCCGGCCGGGTCCGCACGGCCTCGGCCCGCTCGACCGGCATGTCACCGACCGTCGCATCCCGCGGCACACCGGCGCCCRCCGCCGCGGCGCCTCCGCTCGCGCCCCCTCCGCTCGCGCCGACGTCGGCCGGTGGCGTGCCGTCCCGACCCTCCGACGACGACGAAGTGCTCACCGTTGACGAACTGGTCGCCTGGTTGCGGTTGTCGGAGAGCACCGTCCTCAAGCTGCTTTCGGAACGGGCCATCCCGGCTCGCAAGGTCGGTCACCAGTGGCGGGTGCGTCGGGGGCGGGTGCGGGACTGGCTGGACGGTCGGGAATGAGCGCTCTCACCCCGGTGCCGCCTCGCTCCGGCCGGCCGCGGTGAAGCCCCGCCCCTGGCTGGCCGTCGGGCTGCTGCTCACCGTGGTCACCGTGGCCGGATGCGGCGTGTCGGGTAGTACTGCCGATCCGTCTCCCGCCCCGTCCGCCACCACGGGGCCACCGCCCGGGGCGAGTCAGGCGCCGGGTCCGCCGCTGGCCACCGCGTCCGCGCCACCAACCGGCGAGGTGGACCGGAAGGACCCGTCGGCGGTAGCCGCCGACTGCTTCACACGCTGGCAGTCCTTCGACGCCCGGACGGACCCCGGCCCGGCAGCCGGTGTCGAGCGGGCCCGCGACTGCCTCACCGAGGACTTCGCGGCCAGCCTGGGCGCCGGGGGYGCGGGCGCCGGGGGGTCCGGAACCGCTGCCGGTGGGGACGGTCAGGCGTGGCAGGAGGTGCGCGCCGCGGGCACCCACTCGCGGGTGACCGTGCTGGCGACCACGCCCCTGGGCGGGATCGACACGACGGCCACCGGTCGGGTGGTGCTTCAGCTGAACGTGCGCCGCGAGACGGCGGCGGGCGGCGCCGCCCCGGTGGTGACGCTGTCCACCCCCGCGCTCACCCTCCTGCGCCAGACCGACGGGACGTGGCGGGTCGCCGGTGCGGATCTGTCGAGCGTCGCCGGTGACGCACCGGGCCGGTGAGGCGTGATGGCCCGCGGCTTCACCCGTAAGCGTTCCCGCTGGCTGGTCTGGACGGGGGCGGGCATGGCCCTCGCCGTCGGCGGCATCGTCATGCTGGTCGCCGTCCTCATTCTGATCATCACCGGTCCCTTCATCCAGGATCAGGGCGGGGGTAACCGGACCATCAGGAACTCCGACGGCATCCCGGCCGAGTACCTGCAGACAATCATTGATGCGGCGAACGCGGCCGGGTGCGCCGAGGTGACTCCCGCCCTGCTGGCCGCCCAGTTACATCAGGAGTCGGGTTTCAACCCGCGGGCCAGGTCACCCGTGGGCGCGATGGGGATCGCCCAGTTCATGCCCGGGACGTGGGCGTCCCACGGGCAGGGCGACGTGTGGAACCCGGCCGACGCGATCCCCGCGGCGGCCCGGTACGACTGCGCGGTGGCGGCCTCGGTCGCCTCCGTGTCCRGCGCGGCCCAGGAGAAGATGCTGGCCGCGTACAACGCGGGAGCGGGCGCGGTGCTCGCCTTCGCCGGCATTCCGCCGTACACCGAGACGCGTAACTACGTCCGCACGATCCTCGCGCAGGCGCAGGTGTACGGTGACGCCTTGGAGCTCGGCGTCGACATCCCCGCTGGTTCGGTCGCCCCGATGGTCGCCTTCATGCGGTCGCAGATCGGCAAGCCCTACGTCTGGGGTGCGACCGGTCCCGACGCCTGGGACTGCTCGTCGCTGGTCCGGGAGGCGTATCGCCGCATCGGCATCGAGCTCCCCCGCGTGACGACCGACCAGCTGCGGTTCGGCCCGCAGGTCGCGGGCGTCGATCCGCAGCCGGGGGACCTACTGTTCACCCCGGGCACCGACGGCACCGCCGAGGCGCCGGGTCATGTCGGGATGTACATCGGCGACGGCCGGGTCATCGCGGCCAAGGGAGCGCGGTGGGGGGTCGTCGAATCCGACATCTCGGACTGGAGTGGGACCGTGGCCGTGACCAGGCCGCTGGCCAGGCAGCGTTCCTGATCCGGATTTCCTGCTCCGGACACTCCGGGTGTGCCGTTGCTCCGCTCAGGTAGCCGCCTGGGACACGAAGGTGGACAGCCCGTCGGCCACGCCACCGAGCGCACCGACGGCGCTGTGYACCACATCGGCGGCGTTACCCGGTGCTGTCACCGCGAAGAACAGGGCGAACAGCCCGACGCCATACGGCCAGAAGATTTTTTTCATCGAGGACCTCACAGAAAACCCAGTCGACACGGCCAGACGGACACCAACGTCGGTGCGTTACCGACAGCATGTGTGTACTCACCTTGAGTAGTCACCGCAAGATGAATCGCCGGAGCGATGAGTGAACTGCGCGGTGGCGGGGCCGGGGGACAGCGGATGGACAGGGATCTGACCATAGGTGGGCAGTAGGCAACGGATGGGTGAACGGATCTAATAGTGCATGCCACCCCGGGTCGGTTGACTTCGATTCCCGGCGCGGGGTGGCTGTCCGGGGCAATGGCCGGGGCCCGGCCGGGGAAGCTCCCGCCGGAGCCGCTCAGGACCGTCAGGACGGCGCGATGCTCTGCGCGAAGCGAAACAGGTTGTCCGGGTCGTAGGCGCGCTTGACTTGGCGCAACCGCGGAAGGTTCGCCCCGTAGTACGCATCGGCCCAGGTGGTGAGGTCCGGGTCGATGTAGTTCTGGTACGCCGACGACGACATGAACGGCGCCGTCGCCGCCACCGTGGATCGCAACCAGCTCTGGTTAGCCTCCTTGTCCGCAGGGGATGCGTCGACGGAGTAGCCGGCGACGAACTGGGCGCTGGCGAGCGTGTTGCGGTGYACGAACGCCGTGTCACCCGGGCCGACCCGGTTGATCGCGCCGCCCCAGGAATCCAGGATCACGCCACCCGGACCGGCCCCGGGTGTGCGCTGGCGTCGCTCGAGCGCGGCGAGYATCGTCTCGATCCCGCCGGCAGGCATCGGTTCGGTGAGGAATGCCGAGGCAGCCCGTTGGGCCACCCGTGGCAGGGTGCCTCCGGGCGTCCGGTCGCGCAGGTGGCACGCGTCGACGCTTTTGCCCGCGCAGCCCGCCTCAAGYAACATCGTCTCGAGATGGCCACGCTGGGCGACGAAGGTGCTCGAGGGCCTCCGGCCGACGGCGGCGACGAGGTCGGCGAGTCGATCCCGCAGCCACGTGATCCGCGTGTCGTCGGCGCCGCCCGCGAGCACGCCGCTCACCCGCAGGGCTGGGCTGCCGGTGGCCCCGGTCGTCGGCATCGAGGTCACGACGCAGGTCGACCACAGGTCCTCCGGCGCGCCGCCGCTGTCGGCGATCCAGCCCTGCCACGCGGTGAGCACGTCCGCCGCCACGTCCCAGGGCCAGCGGTAGGTGAACAGCGCCAACGGTGTCGCCCGATGGGTGGCGAAGGTGAACGACGTCACGATGCCGACGTTGCCCCCGCCCGCACCGCGTAGCGACCAGAAGAGGTCCGGCTCGGTGTCGGCGTCGGTGCGCACGGTCTCCCCGGAGGCCAGCACGACCTCGGCGGAGACCATCCGATCGCAGGTCAGACCGTAGCGCCGGCTCAACACTCCGATGCCGCCGCCGAGGGCGAGCCCGGCGATGCCGACGGTCGGGCATGATCCGGCTGGCAGCGCCAGCCCGTTCTCGGCGAGTGCGGAGTAGACGTCGATCAGCAGCGCTCCGGCCCCGATCAGCGCGGTGCCGTCGGGCCCCGGCCGGACCGACGCCATCGCAGTCACGTCCACGACCAGCCCGGTCGTCGTTGAGTAACCCCCGTAGCTGTGGCCACCGGCCCGCGCGACGAGATGTATCCCGGTGGAGCGGGCGAAGTCGATGCAGGCCGTGACGTCCCCCGCGGACATGGCACGGACCACCGCCTGCGGACGTACCGCGTCGAAAGCCGGGTCGAACAGCATGCTGGCGACGGCGTAGTCCGGATCGGTCGGTCGCAGCAGCGGACCGGTCAGTCGTTCGTCGAGCGTGCGCCAGTCGATCTCCGTCGGTATTGGGTGGGGGGCGTCCTCCTGCTGACAGGCGCTCATCAGGCCGCCACCGAGCCCGAGCGCGGCGAGCCCGAGCCCGCCGGCTCCGGCTGCGGCGGTCCGTAACACCGATCGTCGGTCAGGCTCGTAATCCACGGTCAGTCCTCACGGCTGCTACGAGTCCGGGGAGTGGACGATGGTCGTCACGAGTCGTCCGACCATCCGTGCCATCGGCGACAGCCTAGGTCACCGGCGACACCCTAGGTCACCGGCGACACCCTAGCCCGGTTGGGCGACGGTCGTGATGGTGCCGTTCGGATCGATGCGGCGCACCCGATCGTTGCCGTTGTCCGCGATGTAGAGCGCGCCGCTGCCGTCGACCGCGACCGAGCTCGGGTTCTTGAACTGGGCCGCGGTCGCCGGGCCGCCGTCGCCGCCGGAGCCTTCGCCGCCGGTGCCGGCGATCGTGGTGATCACGCCGTTCGGGTCGACCCGGCGGATCCGGTGGTTGCGGTAGTCAGCGAGGTAGAGCGTCCGGCCGTCCGGGCCGACGGTCAGCGACGGCACGTTCAGCCTGGCCCGGGTGGCCGGGCCGCCGTCACCCGAGAAGCCCCCCTCACCGGTCCCGGCGACGGTGGTGATGATCCCGTCCGGGGTCACCTTCTGAATGGTGTCGCTGGCGAGGTCGGCGAAGTAGAGGGTGCCGTCGTCGGTCATCTGGAGATCGTTCGGGCCGTTGATCTTCGCTGCGGTGGCCGGGCCGCCGTCGCCGGTGTAACCCGCGACTCCGGTGCCCACGTACGTGGTAATGATCCCCTGTGGGCTGATCTTGCGGATCCGGTGGTTTTCGTAGTCGGAGAGGTAGACGCTGCCGTCCGGCCCGGTGGTCACCTTTTCCGCACTGTTGATCTTCGCCGCGGTGGCCGGGCCGCCGTCGCCGCCGTAACCGGCGTCACYGGTGCCGGCGATCGTGGTGATGATCCCGGCTGGGCTAATCTTGCGGATCCGATTGTTCTTCGCGTCCCCGATGTAGATGTTGCCGGCCTTGTCACGGGCGGTCGATCCGGGCCCGTCAAGCTGCGCCGCGGTGGCCGGGCCGCCGTCGCCGCTGATCCCGCCGGCTCCGGTGCCCGCGAGGTCGCTGATCGCCCCGGCGGGGGTGATCTTCTGGATGCGGTCCGTCGCGAGGCTGGAGACGAGTAGCGAGCCGTCGGGATCGACATCGACGCTGTAGGGGCTCAGGCCCTGCACCGACAGCGCCGTTCCCCGGTAGGCGGTTGCGAGGCGTGCCGTGCCGCCGCCGCGGTCACCGCCGCGGCTGCCGCCGCCCGAGTTCGTCACCGCTGCCACGATGCCGACGGTGATGGCGACGATGACGACGAACGCGACCGCTCCGATGATGAGCGGCGTCCGGTTACGGGCGTTCGGACTCGACTGGTGCCCGGCCTGGCGGGTGGCGGCCGGCGGTACCCCCGCCATCCCGTGCACCGGTCCCCCCGGACCGGGCCGGTACGTCTGGCCGCCGGGACCGCCGGGGGCACCCGGTCCGCCTGGGGCATCCGGTCCGCCATAACCGGGGCCGAGCGACCGCGGCGGTGGGGTCGACCGCGGCGGTGGGGTCGACCGCGGCGGTGGGGTCGACCGCGGCGGTGGAGTGTTGCCCGGCGGGAATCCACCCCAGCCCGGCCCACCCGGTGGTGGATATCCCCCCATCGGATGGCCGGCCGGACTACCGGGTGCTCCGGGGCTACCGGGGAAGCCCGGACTACCGGGTGCTCCGGGGCTACCGGGGAAGCCCGGTCGACCGGCGGCCGGCGGGCGCGGGGTGGTCGAGGTGGCGAGCGCCGCCTCCCGGATCTCGTCGTCGATCCGCACCTTGACGTCGGACCGGGACAGCCAGGTCGGGCCGAACGCGCGGCTGCTCGCTCGGGCGAGTTCCAGGGCGAAGTCGGCGGCGTCGGCGAAGCGGATGCTCGGATCCTTCGCCAGCGCCCGCAGGATCACCGCGGAGACGGGTGGCGGAACCATGGTGAGCGGTTCCGGCATGATCGTCAGATGGTGGTGGGTCAGCGGTTGCACCGCCATCTGACGGCCGAACAGCGGCCGGTTGGCGATCATCTCGTAGAGCACACCCGCGAGGGCGTAAAGATCGGTGGACGGGAAGAGACKCGTCCCCATGATCTGCTCGGGAGCCATGTAACGCGGCGTTCCCAGGATCGCGCTGGCGGTGGTCTCCGCTCCGTCGAAAATCTTGGCGATGCCGAAGTCGGTCACCTTCAGCAGCCCGTCGCCGGCGAACATGATGTTGTCCGGCTTGATGTCCCGGTGCAGCACTCCGTGGCCGTGCRCCGTGGCGAGGGCGGCCGCGGCCGCGAGCCCGATCGAGCAGGTGGTCTCGGCGGAGACCGGTCCCGAGCTCATCCGCTGTTTGAGCGTGCCGCCGGAGAGCAGCTCCATGACGAGCAAGCAGGTGCCCTCATGCTCCACGTAGTCGTGGATACGCACGATGTGCGGATGATCCAGTTCGGCCAGCACCCGAGCCTCGGACAGGAAGCGGGTACGCAGATCGGGGTCGTCGGAGGTGTCCAGCAGGATCTTGATCGCGACCTTGCGGCCGATGAGCCGGTGCTGGCCGGCCAGCRCGAGCCCGTAGCCACCCCGGCCCAAGTCGCCCTCGACGGAGTAACCGGGAAGCGCCGCCTCCACCCGAGATTTATCTATCAACAAGGTCCAGATCCGTCCGCTACCACGCCGGGCATCCGCTGTACCGCCACCCGTGCGCCGAGAACCATCCTGGCCTGCAATGACGCCCTTCGTCGGATTCCTGGTGATCCTACGGCCCTGACCCCCCATTCCCTACCCCCGGCAGGCCGATCCGGCGTGCCGGATCGGCGACACGGGCATGCCGACGGGGCTGACGAGCGCMGCCGCCGCCGCAGTGCGGATGATGGGCACTGCGGCACACGTTGAACCTGCGAGGAAGGGCATCCCACGTCATGTCGACAACCGAGCCCGCTGCCCCGGTGGCTCCGCTGGACATCACCGCGACCGAGGAATGGGCGGCGCTCACCACGCATCTGCGCGAGATCTCCGAGGTGTCCCTGCGGGATCTGTTCGCCGCCGATCCCCGGCGTGGCGAGACGTTCGCCGCCGAAGCGGACGGACTCTATCTTGACTACTCCAAGAACCGGCTGACCGCGCGCACCGTCGAGTTGCTGACCGCGCTGGCCCGGCGCGCCGGGCTGGCGGACCGGATCGAGGCGATGTTCCGGGGCGAGAGAATCAACGTCACCGAGAACCGACCGGTGTTGCACGTGGCGTTGCGCGCCCCGGCCGGAACCCGGATCGAGGTGGATGGCGTCGACGTCGTCCCCGACGTGCATCGGGTGCTCGACGCGATGTCCCAATTCGCCGACCGGGTGCGGTCGGGGGACTGGCTGGGGGCCACCGGTGAGCGGATCCGGACGGTGGTCAACATCGGCATCGGCGGCTCCGACCTGGGACCCGCCATGGCCTACGACGCCCTGCGCGACTATGCCGACCGGTCGATCGAAGTCCGGTTCGTCTCCAACGTCGACCCCACCGACATCTGGGAGGCCACCGCCGATCTCGATCCGGCCAGCACCCTGTTCATCGTCTCGTCCAAGACGTTCACCACCCTGGAAACGATCTCCAACGCGCGGGCCGCACGGTCCTGGCTCACCGGCCTGCTCGGCGAGGACGCCGTTTCCCGGCACTTCGTCGCGGTCTCCACGAATGCCGAGAAGGTCGCCGAGTTCGGTATCGACACCGTGAACATGTTCGAGTTCTGGGACTGGGTGGGCGGCCGGTACTCGGTGGACTGCGCGATCGGCCTCTCGCTGATGATCGCGATCGGGCCGCCGAACTTCCGGGAGTTCCTCGCCGGTTTCGCCGCTATGGACACGCACTTCCGGACGGCTCCGTTCGAGCGGAACCTTCCGGTTCTGCTCGGTCTGATCGGCCTGTGGTACCGCGACTTCTTCGGTACAGYGACGCACGCGGTGCTGCCCTACAGCCACTACCTGGGCCGATTCCCGGCTTATCTCCAGCAGCTGGACATGGAGAGCAATGGGAAGTCGGTCGATCTCACCGGGCGGCCCGTGTCGACGCCGACCGGACCGATCGTCTGGGGGACTCCCGGCACGAACGGACAGCATGCGTACTACCAGCTCCTGCACCAGGGGACAACGATCGTTCCGGCCGATTTCATCGGCTTCGTCCGGCCGAACCATCCCGGGGTGGGCACGGCGGATGGCGCCGGGGTGGACCAGCACGCCCTGCTGCTGGCCAACTTCCTGGCGCAGACAGAGGCCCTCGCGTTCGGCCGGACAGCCGCGGAGGTGGCCGCCGAGGGTGTCACGCCGGACCTCGTTGCGCATCGGACCTTCCCGGGTAATCGACCCTCGAACACCCTGCTGGCCCAGAAGCTGACTCCGTTCGCCCTCGGTCAGCTGATCGCACTGTACGAGCACAAGGTGTTCACCCAGGGGGTCATCTGGGGGATCAACAGTTTCGACCAGTGGGGCGTGGAGCTCGGCAAGGTGCTGGCCGGTCGGATCATTCCGGAACTCGGGTCCGAGCAGGAACCGGAGCTGGGGCATGACAGCTCGACGAATGCTCTGATCAAGCGTCTGCGGGCCGGCTGACGCCCGCCGGGGATCCAGCCAACCGAGGCATGTTACTCTGCGTAATCGATCGGGGGTGGCCCCGCGCGGTGACGACATCGGGGGGTGGAAGTCATGCGGGTGGATGCTGGAGCCTTGCGGATGTCCGTGCGGCGGACAGGCGAGGACGTGCTCATCGAACTCGCCGGGGAACTCGACACGGCCGGGCGGCTCCGGTTCCGTGAGCAGATCGGCGAGCATCTCGGCCGGGGCGGGGGGACGGTCACGGTGGATGTCGCGGGCCTGCGCTCGATCGACGTCCCGGGGCTCGCAGCTCTGCTCCGCGCCGATCTGCTGCTCCGCCGGGTGCACTCATGTCTGGAGATCCAGGCACCCACGCCGGCGTTCGCCGCGTTGTTGCGGGAGGCCGGTCTCGACGGTCGGCTGCGGGTCGGTGGGGGATCCCGCCGCCGCTGACCGCCCCCTCGACTGTCCGCATCCCGCGGGCTGGGAGACGGCTCAGCCGATGAGCGGTGACGTCCGATCGCCCGATGACGCGGGTGCGCTGGGGGTGGCGGGTGCGCTGGGGGTGGCGGGTGCGCTGAGGGCTGCGGGTGCGCTGAGGGCTGCGGGTGCGCTGAGGGCTGCGGGTGCGCTGGGTGACGGTCGTGCACCGGATGGTCCGGAGTCACCCACCGAGGCGGTGCCGTCCTCGGTGACCAGGGAGAGCAACCCGCGGGAGCCGATCAGACGTTTCTCGATTCCGCCCATCATGAGCATCCCCGCCATTACGAAGAGTGGAAAACCGAGCACCATCAGCAGGACGGGTGGTGTGAGACTCACCGAAAGACCCCCAGGCTGGCTTACGGATCTGATCGGCACCATGGACGCCGTACCGTAGGCGTTACCCTCGGACCTCCGTTGCTCACGTCCCGACAGTCGTCTCACCCGACTCGGGTGTCCACCGGGTTCTCCCCGAGGGGGCCGCCGATTCCGGCCGGGTGGAAGAATGAACCGCAGCTCAGAGGTCTGTTTCGGGATGCGTGTTGTTCCCGGTGTCCGCGGGCTCGTACCCTTCCCCCAACATGTCTGCGCGGCCCGCTCCATTGCCCGCTTATAGCGGCCGTCCGTGGGTTCGTGACGCGGACCTGCTTGCGCGTCTCGACCTGCTCTCCGAGCAGATCGATTTCGCCCTCGCCGAGATAGCCCTGCGGCGGGCCGCCTACCAGCGAGCCTGCGAGGAGGAGGCCGCCTGGCCGTGGGCGCCCGTCGGCGTTGAGGTACTGAGCCGGCCGTCCGTGGCGCAGGCTCTGGCCGGCGAGCTCGCCGCCGTCGAGCGGCTGCGGTTGTGGGCGCAGGAGATGTACTGGTTGCAGGAACAGGCGCGGCTGCGCGGACTGCTGCGCTGAGCGCGCGGGCGCGGACCCCCGCTAGCCAGTTCCTGGCGAGGGGTCTCCCGTCCCTGCTGAGGGGTCTCCCGTCCCTGGTGGGGGGCCTCCGGTTCCCGGCGGGGGACCGTCGAGCGCGTCGAACAGCCGGCGGCCGAGGTTTGCCGCGGCGACGTTGCCCCGGTGCAGATACCGGGTGATGCCAGCCTCCAGGCTCTCGGCGGCGTCGTCCTTGCGGCCGGCCCGGTAGAGAACCTCGGCGCGGGACAGCAGCGCATGTCCCTGGCCGTCGACGTCGTCGGTGCGGCTGGCGAGATCGACGGCGGTGTCGGCGAACCGGAGGGCCTCGGCATCGCGGCCGCGCAGCGCCAGGAGCTTCGCGTGGACCCCGCACCATCCGGCCTGGGCCGGTAGCTGGTCGGCGGCGGCGGCGTCCCGACACCGGGTGACATACTTGCCCGCGTCGTCAACCTTGCCGAGCCGGACGAGAACGTCGGCGAGTGCCGCGGCCCGGTTGGCCAGGAACGCGCGTTCCCCCATCCGGGACAGCTGCCGGCAGCTTCGCCGCAGCTCCCGCTCGGCGACTGCCAGCTCGTCGGCGAGCAGCGCCACCCGGGCCACGACGAACCCGCCATGAAAGGGGTCGGTCCGCGGGGCGCGCAGGTCGTGAACGATCTCCTCGGTCGCCTTGAGATGGATCCGCGCGCCCTCCAGATCCCCCGACATGGCGGTGAGGACCGCGAGCTGGGCGAGCACGGCCCGACGCAGAGCCCGGTCGTCGCCGGCGGCGTCGAGGGCCTCGTTCGCCCGGGTGATCCCGACGGCGACCGGCCGGGGCCCCCAACTCATGAGCATGGTGAGCTCGCGGCGCAGCGACTGCGCGGCCCGGGGCACGCCGGACTCCTCCGCGTGCCGGACGGCGTTCTCCATCGCCCGCTCGGCCGCGGCGAACTGCCCGGCCGCCAGGTAGGCATTGGCCTGGCTACGGCAGGCGAGCGCCGCGCCGACCTCGTCGCCGGCCTGCACGAAGTTGGTCAGGCACACCGCGGCTTCGGTCAGCGTCCTGGCGACCAGGCCCTCCGGATCGGTGGAGAACAGCACCCGCAGGTACGCGAGCCGGGCGTGGGCCCGCAGGCCCTCCTCCCCGGCGCGCCGGGCCCGCTCGGTCACCTGGCGCAGGATGCGCTCGGCGTCGGAGAGYCGGCCGAACGAGTACAGCGCCCAGCCGAGGTCGATCTCGGCCCGTAGCCGCAGTGGGTCCGTCTCGGGCAGCAGGGTGATGGCCCGCTTGAGCAGCTGGGCCGCGCCGGTCTCGTCGCCCTGGCGCACCCGGTCCGCCGCCTCGATCAGACAGGTCGCCGCGGATCGGCCCAGCTCGATCGTCTCGGTGTCGCGCTGCCCGATCTCCACCCGGTAACGAAACGCCTGCTCCAGATGGTAGCCGACCAGTTCGTCGTGCTCACCGGGGCCACCCTCCAGCCGGGTCTGCAGCCACTGGGCGAACCGCTGGTGCAGATCGGCGCGCTGCCGTTTGGYGGTGGACTGGTAGGCGCAGTCGCGCAGCAGYACGTGCAAGAACCGAAACGCCTCGACGCCGGGCAGGTCGGACCGGTCCGGATGCACCAGTTCCTTGCGGACCAGGCTCAGACAGTGGGCGGCGACCATCGGCTGTTCGCTCGGGTCCGACAGGTCGATGACAGCGTCGAGGTAGAAGCGTTCCCCCACGATGGCGGCGCGTTCAAGGACCCGCCGTTCGGGCGGGTCGAGCCGGTCGAGCCGGGCCGCGAGCAGGGACGAGATGGTCGGCRGCACCGTCACGTTGCGCAGGCTGCCGGTGGCGATCCACCGGCTGCCCTCCCGGCGCAGCAGGCCGTCGTCGACGAGGGCCGCCACCATCTGCTCGACGAACAGTGGGTTGCCGGCCGCGGAGGTAGTGATCCGAGAGACGAGGGCCGGGTCGAGGTCGTCGGAGCCCATCAGGGTGCGGATCAGGCGCTGGCAGCGCGCCTCGGTCAGCGGCGCCAGCAGCATCGAGGTGGCGTTGAGCTTGCCGCCTCCCCAGTCCCGCCGCTCCTCCAGCAGTTCCGGGCGGGCCAGGCACAGCAGCATGATGGGGGCGTCGCGGGACCAGTCGGCGATGTTCTCCAGCAGGTCGAGCAGGGTCGGCTCGGCCCAGTGCACGTCGTCGAACCACAGGATCAGCGGGCGTCGGGCCGCCAGCGCCTGGAAGAAGGACCGGACGGCCCAGAAGCTTTCCTGCGGACCGAGTTCCGCGCCGCCCAGCCCCACCAGGGGCGCGAGCGCCTCGACGATCTCCGCCGCCTGGGTGACACCGTCGAGCAGTTCCCGCAGCCGACGCCGCCCGTCCGGGGCGCTCTCGTCAGCGGACAGACCAGTGGCCTGGCKCACCATCTCCATCAGCGGCCAGTAGGCGATGCCCTCGCCGTAGGACAGGCAACGCCCGGTGAGCACGGTCGCCCGGTTCGCCATGGCCGCGCAGAACTCGCCGACCATCCGGGACTTGCCGATGCCCGCCGGGCCCAGCACGGTGAACAGGTGGCAGGTGCGTTCCTCGACCACGGCCTCGAAGGCGTCCTGCAGCCGGCGGCGTTCCCGGTTACGCCCGATGACCGGGGCGGTGAAGCCGTGGGTCGGGGCCCGGCTGCCGGGACCCGCGGTCGGGTCTACCAGCCCGATCAACCGGTGCACCCGCAGCGGGTCGCGCTTGCCCTGGACGACCAGGGGGCCGAGCGGGCTTACCGTGACGCTGTGCCGGATGAAGCGGTAGGTGGTGTCCCCGATGAGGATCTCGTCGGGGGGAGCGGCGTGTTCCAGCCGGGAGGCGACGTTCACCGGATCGCCGGTGACGCCACCGCCTGCGACGGTCACCTCGCCGGTGTTGATCCCGATCCGCACCCGCAGTTTCAGGCCCCACTCGCGCTGCAGGTCGGCATTGAGCGCCTCCATCGCCGCCCGGATGTCGAGGGCGGCGCGAACCGCGCGCAGCGCGTCGTCCTCGTGCAGCACGGGAATRCCGAAGACGGCGAAGACGGCGTCGCCGATGAACTTCTCGACCGATCCGCCGTGGGTGTAGATCACTTCACGGACGGTGGTGAAGAACCGCCACATGACCTGCTGCAGCGGTTCGGAGTCGATTCTCTCGCCGATGTCGGTGGACCCGGTGATGTCCACGAACATGATCGTCACGGTCTTCCGGGCGCCGCTCCCCGGGGTGGGAAGGGGGTTCCCACATCCGGAGCAGAAGCGGGCCCGCTCGTGGTTGTCCTCCGCGCATGTCGGGCACGGCACCATGTGCCGGATGGTAGGCCGATCGCGACCCGATGCGGTGGGGGATGCGCGTACCCGACGCGCCTGAGGTGACCCATCCCACGCCGGTGCCACCGCCGGGTCCCGGCCGGGACGGCGCGACCCGGACGGCTCATCCGCCGGCGGCCAGCCTGGCGCGGTCATGACGGCAGCTCCCGCCGCACCGCGAGGAGCGCCGCCACCTGGGCCAACACTCCCCAGCCGACTACTCTCCAGCCGGCCGCGTTCACCTCGACCGCCCCGCAGCCACCGAAGACCAGCACACTGCCGGAACCAGGGGTGACCAGACTCAGCAGGATGCGCAGCGTCGTTGTCTTGCCGGAGCCGTTCGGCCGCAGAAAACCGGCGATGTTCCCTTCCCGCACCGTGAAACTCACGTCCCGGACGGCGCGCTGGGACCCRTATCGCTTGGCCAGATGGTCTATTTCAACGACGGCGGTGACGAGAGCCTCCCGGCGGAGGTCCGAGCGGGGCAATATCTACGGTAACCTGTCACCGTTCCAGATCCACCGGCGGCTGTCACCGCTGGCTGGGTCGCGGTCGCCGGCCGGGAGATCGGTACTTCCCGCGGGGGCTCCCCGAACCGCGATCCCCCGAGGAGTTTTCATGGACGCTCTCGCCTGCCTGATGACGCGCCGCACAGCGACCCGGCTCGTCGAACCCGGTCCGACGGTGGAGCAGATTATGATCATGCTTGGCGCCGCCACCACGGCGCCGGATCACAAGATGCTGCGGCCCTGGCGCTTCGTGGTTGTGCGGAGCGATGCCCGCGCCACCCTGGCTGCGGCGATCAAGCGGGCCGCCGAGGCCCTCGGCGGGTTGCCCGAGCCGGTCATCCGCAAGACCGCGGGCAAGGCCACCCGTTCCCCGGCGCTCATCGCCGTCGTCGCATCCCGTGTCGGTTCGAAGGTTCCGGTCGCCGAGCAGGACGCCTCGGCCGCGGCAGCGGCGCAGAACATCTGCCTGGCCGCGCACGCGCTCGGCGTCGCCTCGGCCTGGAAGTCGGTGCCGATGCAGGACAGCGCCGAGGTCCGGGGGGCGTTCGGGCTGACGTCGGACGAGGTGCTGGTCGGCTGGGTGGAGCTCGGGACCCAGGCGGACACCGCGCCGCTGCCGGCGCGGCCCGCCGTTCGGCTGGCCCAGGTCGCGACGGAGATGGAGGTCGACGGGACGCTGGTTCCCGTGGCGGCGGACGATCGGATCTCCCAGTTCGGGCAAGTGACCACGGTGTGAGCGGCAGGTTACCTAAGCTGGAACACAGGTCTTGAGATCGGGCGGCCTGGACCGGGGTATGACTCCGGCTCCCGAGGTGCGACGGGAGGTACGCCGTGTATGGCGGTCTTCGAGGCCGTGGCGGTCTTCGAGGCCGTGGTGGTCTTCGAGGYCGTGGCCGTCTCGGCCTGACCGTGGCCGGAGGGCTGCTGCTCGCGCTGGTCGTCGGATGCTCGGAGCCGGGGTCGAGTGGGTCCGGCGGCTCGGTCGCCCGGCCGGGCTCGGTGGTCACGCCGAGTGCGTCGTCTCAGGACCCGGGCGGCCCGGGCGCGCTCGGGACCTCCGCCGCGGCTGCGACGCCTGACGTCTCACGGGCGCCGGRCCCCTCCGGAACCTCCGCCGCCCCGGACGGTGTCGCGTCACTGCCGGTGCCGACTCCGCGAGCATCCTCCGTCTTCGTCGGAGAGGCCTGTTCCCCCGCCGAGGACACCTCGCCCGCGACCGCCGTCAACGGCCTTGTGCTGTTCTGCGCGCCCGTCGGCGGGACCGGCCCGGCCGGCATCGGTCGATGGTCCACGGAGCCGCCCGCCCCGGCTCCCGTGGTTCGGCCGGATGAGGGCGGGAACTGCGACCCCGAGGACGTCGGGCGCATCGTCCAGGACTCCGCCGGCCGCCCGGTGTCCTGCCTTCGGGACCCGACGGGCACCCTGACCTGGTCCGACATCTCCTGAACTACGTCGCCACGTCGCCACGTCGCCGGGATGATCAGCCGTTGCGGCGGGCCCGGCGGGTGGTGAGGGCCTCGGCGACGGACCAGAGAGCCGGCAGCACCAGGGCTCCGAAGACGGTCGCCCATGCCCACGGATGATCGGCCAGGTAGGGCACGACATCGTCGTGTAGCCAGGGGAAGAGCCGGTCATGGATCACCGGAACGACACCGGCCGCCGCGAACACCGCGATGAGCCCCGCTCCCACGACCGCCAGTCCTCCGGGCAGGTGCCGCCAGCCGGTAAGTCCGATCATCAGCAGGCCGATCAGGCCGACGACGATCCCCAGGCCGCCGACGATGCCCGAACCGGTCAGCCCGCCGGCCGTGCCGAGGCCGACCAGCGCTGTTCCCACCGCGATCGTCATCCGCCGCCGGCCGTGCGTGACATCCCGGATCATCTCGAAGGCGAGACGGGTGACGGTCCGGGCGAGGAACGCGACCGGCCGCAGGGGCCGTGGCAGCCGGCGGGTCGATGTGGCCCAGGCGACGACCACGGCCACGATCTGGGCCAGGGCGGTCACCAGAACCGGGCCCTGCGCCGCGTCGGTGATGCGCTCGTCCGAGACGCGGCAGGCCTCGAGTACCTTGTCCACCGCTCGCGGGGGCAGCGCGCCGGGCGTGACGGGGACGCCGCTGAGCCCGGGTGGCCGGGGCGGTCGGCGCGCCAGAGCCGAACTGTCGACGCCGGCAGGCCGGTGGGCACCGGTCTGTCCCGCGGCGATCCTGGCGGCCACGGCCGCGGCCAGCGAGATGACCTCGGCGCCGCGCGGCTCGTCCAGGTTCGGGGAGCCTGTCCCTTCCGGTACCGCCGAGGCCCCCGGTCCGGTCGTCGTCCCGGGCCGGCTCGGTTCCACGGTCAGGGCCCGGTCGACGGCGGCGAGGAAGTCGGCGGTGGGCCGCGGATCGACCCCGGCCTTGTTGTCGCGCCGCACCGCCTCGGCGACCCCCACCAGCTCCTTGGCCGCGATGTCCCGTTGGATGCCGGCGGCGACCCAGGTCGCCGTGACCGGAAGGTTCGGCGGCACGGGGGCGTCCGGATCGGTYAGAAAGCCAAGCTCGTCGAGTACCTCCCGCGGCGCCGGGATGCCGGCCACCTCGGTGAGATCGTCGACCAGATCCACCAGCCAGCCCCGGCGGGCCAGYGCCGCGGCGTGGGCGTGACCGGCGGGGACGGCGGTGTCCCGGCGGATCACGAGCCGGCGTGGATCCAGCATGATCCGGACCAGCCAGCCCGCACCGTCCAGCCGTCCCCACATCCAGTCGTTGGCCCGCCACGAGGACTTCGCGAAGGCGCCGAAGTTTCCCAGCTGCAGGCCTGTGACCTTCTCCTCGGCCAGTGCGCGGGCGGGATCGAGGCGGTTCGGTAGATCCGCGCTGATCTGGACGAGCTCAACCGGTTGGTCGAGGACCGCGGCGCCGGTGCTTCGTTCGACCAGGTGCACGTCGAGCACGGCGATCAGGGCGTCCGCGGGAGTCGACGGGAGGTACCCGACGAAGTCCGCGAGGGTCCGGGCCGCCACCGCCCGGCGCTGGCCGACGCTGAGACCCTCGGGCCTGGTCTCTGGTCCCGCCGGAGGCCGGGCCGCGGGGGACCGCCGGTCCACGAGATCGGTGAGCTCGGTCCGCAGGGTCTCGATCATCCGCTCCAGGGAGCGCCAGGCCCGGGTGAGCTCGTCCTGCCCCGCGTCGCCCTCCGGGTCGGTCCGCAACCAGCGGCGGGCAGCCTCGGCGATGACGTCGAGCAGCGGTGCCCCGGCCATCGCACCGAGGGTCTCGCTGACCGTCGTGAAGACGCCGGGCCGCAGGGCCGCGGTGGCTGTGGTGGCTGTGGTGTCGGTGTTCCGGATGGTGGCGTGCGATGCGCCGTGCACGGCCGCCGCGAGCCGGGCAAGTCGGATCCGGTCCGCCGGCTCGGGGGAGAGGACGTACCCTTCGTTGATCATGTTGATCAGTAGACCCTTGGCGGCGTCGAGCGCGGGTCGGCCCAGCCGCCACAGGTCGGCGAGGTCGGCCGTGGTCGGCAGCCGGTCGGGAAGCATCTGGATCACGGCGTTGACCGCGGCGTTCGTCATCCGGGCGGGTCCGGCCGCGTCGGTGCGCAGCGCGTCGGTGTCCGGGGGACGGGGCAGATCGAACCGACCACCGAGGACGCGCAGCAGCGCCTCGATCACCGGTGGGGCGATCTCCTCTGCCAGGCTGCGGYGGTAGGCGTCATAGACGCTCTCGTCCGCTAATCGGGGACCACCGGCCGGGGCGAGGCGCAGCAGCCGTCGCCGGTTCGCCCGCGTACCGCGTACGGCGCTGTTGTGGTCGCGCAGCGTCGCCAGATCTGTACCGATCGACTGGTTCAGCGCCGCGCCGAGCACCTGGAGAAGGGTGGGGATCACCGTGGGTGGCACAGGCAGGGCGGGCGGTGTGGACGTCCTGGTTGGTGCCGCCGGATTCGTTGGTGCCGCCGGATTCGTCGGTACCGGCATCCGCGGCGAGGGCACGACGTAGGCGAGCACGCGACGGACTTGGCGTTCGGCGGGCCGGTCGAAGATGGCCGCCAGCGCCGGTCCGATCGGGCGGTTGACCAGGATCCCGCCGTCCGATGCGTGGAATCCGTGGGAGGCGTTGACGTAGCGGGCCATGTCCGGGTGCGCGGCGTCGACGGCGTGCCCCACCGGCACGTAGGCCGGCTCGAAGGCGCCCGGAAAGGCGGAACTGGCCCGTGCGGCCAGGGCGAGACGGGGGACCGCGCCAGGGTCGGTCAGGTCCTGCGTGCCGAAGGCGAACAGGCCCCGGTGGTCGACGTCGTACATGGTGCCGCCGAGTGAGTCGGCGTGCTCGGCGACCTCGCCGCGCAGGATCGTCGTAGTGATGAAGACCGATGTCGGGCGGTCCATGCCGGCTCGGTCCATGCCGGCTCGGTCCATGCCGGCTCGGGCCGTCTTCCCCACCGCTGTCAAGGCGGTGTGCAGCGCGGGCAGCACGGCGGTGTCCCCGTGCAGCAGCGAGGGATACGTCTTCTCGTGGGGGGTGCGCATGAGCGCGTCAAACGAGCCGAGGGACAGCCACAGGTCCCGCAGCGGGGTGAGATCGGCGTGGTGGGTGTTCGCGTAGCCCAGCATGGCGGCGTTGATGCCACCGGCCGAGGTGCCGGCGAGTACGTCCACACTGACCTCGACGTCGAGGATGGCCGCCAGCCGGGCGTAACGGGCAGCGACGGCGGCGTCCGCGTCGTCGGCCCGGTCACGGTCCGGGCTGGTCGCAAGGTTGATCTCGGTGGCGACCCCGCCCATCCAGACGGCGAGGCTCGCGCCACCGGTCATGACGACCGCGAGCCGTACCTCCTGGGTGGCCGGGTCGCGCATGAGTGGCAAGAGTAGACGTGCCCGGCCCCGGGCCTTCCCCGTTTGTCGGAGAAAAGTTGGATCGCGACGACTTCTTCCCAGCCGCCACTCTTGTCAACGGGTTACTCGTGAGTAGCATGGGAACAACGTACTCACGAGTAGCTAGCCGRCATCGGCCGATCACGGTGTCCGGCGGTCCCGGGAAGGAGCCGTTGATGGGCCACTACCGGAGCAATCTGCGAGACATCGAGTTCAACCTGTTCGAGGTGTTCGGGGTCGATCGCACGCTCGGCACCGGTCCCTTCGGGGAGATGGACRCCGAGACCGCGCGCGAGGTGCTGGCCGAGCTCGATCACCTCGCCTCCGGACCCGTTGCCGAGTCCTTCACCGACGCCGACCGTCATCCACCGACCCTGGATCCGGCGACCGGGTCGGTGACCCTGCCGGAGTCGTTCAAGAAGTCCTACCAGGCCGTTCTGGACGGTGAGTGGTGGCGGCTCTACCTTCCGCCGCACCTGGGTGGGCTGGGTGCGTCTCCGACCGTCGCGTGGGCGGCCTCGGAGCTGCTGCTCGGAGCGAACCCGGCCATCTTCATGTACATGGCCGGGCCGACGTTCGCGGCGATCCTGCACCGGCTCGGCAACGAATGGCAGCGCCAGCTCGCCGAGTTCGCCATCGAACGGCACTGGGGCGCGACGATGGTGCTCACCGAGCCGGACGCGGGTTCCGACGTCGGGGCCGGTCGTACCAGGGCGATCGAGCAGCCCGACGGCACCTGGCACATCGAGGGCGTGAAGCGGTTCATCACCAACGGGGACTGGGATGTCCCGGAGAACATCATCCACCTCGTGCTCGCCCGGCCGGAGGGGCACGGCCCGGGGAGTAAGGGCCTGTCGATGTTCGTGGTGCCGAAGTTCATGCCCGATCCGCGGACCGGCACGCCCGGYGCCCGTAACGGCGTCTACGTGACGAACATCGAGAAGAAGATGGGCCTGAAGGTCTCCGCCACCTGCGAGCTGCGGTTCGGTGAGCGGGCGCCGGCGGTCGGTTGGCTGGTCGGTGACGTCCACGAGGGCATCGCCCAGATGTTCCAGGTGATCGAGTACGCCCGGATGATGGTGGGCAGCAAGGCCATCGCCACGCTGTCCACCGGATATCTCAACGCGCTCGAGTTCGCCCGCACCCGCGTCCAGGGTGCGGACCTGGCCCGCGCGTCGGACAAGACGGCACCGCGTGTCACGATCATTCATCACCCGGATGTCCGCCGGATGCTGATGATGCAGAAGGTGTATGCGGAGGGCATGYGTTCACTGGTGCTCTACACCGCGACGTTCCAGGACCGGGTTGCGCTGGCCGGCGAGCGGGGGGAGGCCGACGAGCTCGCCGAACGCATCAACGACCTGCTGCTCCCGATCGTCAAGGGGGTCGGCTCCGAACGGTCCTACGAGCTGCTCGCCTCTTCACTGCAGATCCTCGGTGGTTCCGGGTACCTGCAGGACTATCCGATCGAGCAGTACATCCGCGATGCCAAGATCGACACTCTCTACGAGGGCACCACGTCGATCCAGGGCCAGGACCTGTTTTTCCGGAAAATCGTCCGGGACCAGGGGCAGGCGCTGGCCTCCGTGCTGGGCGAGATCCAGACGTTCGTGAAGGGCGAGGCCGGCAACGGCGCGCTGCGGGCGGAGCGGGAGGCGCTGGGGGTGGCCCTTGAGGACGTCCAGAGCATGGTGAATTCGCTGGTCGGGTTCCTCACCGGCGCCGCCGAGGAGGCCGCCGCGATCTACAAGGTCGGCCTGAATACGACGAGGCTGCTGATGAGCCTCGGTGACCTGATCATCGGATGGCTGCTCCTGCGCGGCGCCGAGGTAGCCCTGCGGACCCAGGATTCTCCGGCGTCCGCCGGGGCCCGGCCCGCTCGGGACGCCGCCTTTTACCAGGGCAAGGTGGCCGCCGCGCGCTGGTTCGCGGCCAATGTGCTACCGGAGTTGACGGCGCGCCGGGTAGCGCTGGAGTCCACCGGCCTCGGGCTCATGGAACTGCCGGAGGAGGCGTTCTGATGTTGCCGCGGCGGGGTTGCGTTCTTGCCGCGGAAGGGTATATGGACCGGTATGGGAATCCCGTTGAGTCTTTTACTCTTGGCCCTCGGCGCCATCCTCGCCTTCGCGGTCCGCTCCGAACCGTCCGGGCTCGACATCACGGCCGTGGGCATCATCCTGATGTGCGTCAGCGCCATTGGGCTCGGCCTCACCCTGTACCGCGACCAGTGGCGCAGGAAGATCGTCGAAGAGTCGGTCGAGAACGGCGTGCCCGCGCCCAGACCGCTCGATGACGGCATCATCGTCGACCCGTCCGCTCCGTTCGAGGCCCCGCACCGGCGCGAGCTGGGACTGACCCCCGAGGAGGATCGTCGGCTGAACCCCTCACGCCATCCGGAGGCGACCTACGGTGACGGGCAGCCGGCCATCCACGTGCACGTCGAAGGGGACCACCCCCTGTCGCCGCACTGAACCGTGCTCGTTCACCGGTCCGCCTGCCCACCGCCCGGTCCGGTTCCCTGGACGGTCCGTGGGGACGGACCAGGGAACCCGGCCGGGCGCTCGTCCGCGGGGGCGAGCCGGGATGGTCTGTTCAGGAGGTGCGTAGCGGCGGGAACGCCTGATCGAGCTCGTTGCGCATGTCCCGCTTGAGGATGTCGTCGGCGTCCGAGGAGGACTGACCCTCGAGCAGAAACCGAGCTACTCGTAGGGTGAGGTCGACCCGCTCAGCCAGGTTGAGCGTGCCGGTGAACCGGCCGCTGGAGTTGGCGGAGGTCAGAACCTTGGCGACGAACTCGTCCGCGGCCTGCAGTGCCTCCACTCGCGTCATGGTTCCACCTCTTTGTGCCGGAAGCCGGTCAGAGGCGCAACCGTACCAGGGAGCGGAATCTGGGCCGTTGTGTGCCCCTCTTGCGTGCAGTGTGCCCGTTTGTGGCCAACTGGTGGATCCGATGAGTCGATCAGGACCAGGCGAGTGCCACCGTGGGATCGGTGATGACGGCACCCACGTCGGCGAGGACCGCGGAGCCCAGCGCGCCGTCGACGATGCGATGGTCGAACGAGAGTGCCAGCTGTACCACCGTACGCACGGTGAGCTGGCCCTCGTGCACCCAGGGCATCGGTCGGATCGAGCCGAGGGCGAGGATCGCCGCTTCGCCCGGGTTCAGGATCGGGGTGCCGATGTCGACGCCGAGGACGCCGACGTTGGTGATGGTGATCGTGCCGCCGCGCAGATCCGCGGGGCTGAGCCGGTCCGCCCTCGCCGCGGTGGTGAGGCCGGCCAGGGCGTGAGCCAGCCCGACGACGTCGAGCCTGCCGGCATCCGGGATGGTGGGCACGACGAGCCCACGCGGGCCCGCCACGGCGATGCCGAGGTTCACCCGGTCGTACACATGTATCTCCGGCCGGCCACCGTTCTCCGGCCGGCCACCGCCCGCGTCCTCGACCCAGGATGAGTTGATCATCGGATGTCGGCGAACGGCGATGAGCAGGGCTCTGGCGACGAACAGCAATGGGGTGATCTTGATCCCGGTGAACTCCGGCAGCGCCGCGATCCGGTCCCGGGCGGCCATCGTCGCCGTCGCGTCGACGGTGAGGAACTCGGTGACATGCGGGGCAGCCGAGACGCTGGCGACCATCGCCTGCGCCATCGACCGCCGGATGCCGGTGACAGGCACGTGCCAGGTACGCGTCTCGGCGGAGAAGGTGGCCCCGGCGGGGATGACGCCGATCGGCGGGGCATCGCGCGTGGGCGGCGCCGCGAGGGGCGCGGTACGGGCGGCGGCACGCACCGCGGCCTCGACGTCGGCCCGGCTGATCGTGCCGTCCGGGCCGGTGCCGGCGAGGGATGCGAGGTCGACACCGAGGTCACGGGCGAGCTTGCGGACCGGCGGTTTGGCGAGCACCGGACCGGCTGTGTGGACCGGACCGGCTGTGTGGACCGGACCGGCTGTGTGGACCGGACCGGCTGTGTGGACCGGACCGGCTGTGTGGACCGGACCGGCTGTGTGGACCGGACCGGCTGGCGTAGGTGGTCGTCGAGGGCGGCGCCGGCGGCTCTCGGCCGTCCTCGGTCCATAGCCCACGAGGACGGGGGTGCGCTCGATGCTGCCAGCGTCCCGGGATGTCGGCAGGCTGTTCGCACCCGTCCCGTTCCCACCCGTCCCGTCGGCGTTGGTGTCGGTGTCGACGTAGGTGTCGGTGTCGGCGGTCTGGATGGTCAGCAGGGGTGCGCCGACCGCGAGGGTCGTTCCCTCGGCGCCGTGGGTCTCGACCAGGATCCCGGCGAACGGGCTGGGGACCTCGACGACCGCCTTCGCGGTCTCGACCTCGACGAGGGGCTGGTTCACCGTGACGGTGTCCCCGACCTGGGCAAGCCACCGGACGATGTCCGCCTCGGTCAGACCTTCGCCGAGGTCAGGGAGCCGGAACTGTCGCTGCGTCACGGTAACCCCAGTCAGATAGCCGGTTGGTCGGTCCTCATGCTTCTCAGTACGCTCAGTACGCGAAAGAACGGTCCACGGCGTCGAGGATGCGGTCGACGTCGGGGAGGTAGTGATCTTCGAGGCGGGCCGGGGGATACGGGGTGTCGAAGCCGGTGACCCGCAGGACCGGCGCCTCCAGGGAGTAGAACGCCCGCTCCGTCACCCGCGCGGCGACCTCGGCCGACACCGAGACGTTGGACGGTGCCTCATGGACCACGACCARCCGGCCGGTCCGGCGTACCGAGTCGAGCACGGGTTCCAGGTCCAGGGGTGAGAGCGTCCGCAGGTCGATGACCTCCAGCGACCGGCTGTCGTCCGCCGCGCTGATCTCGGCGGCGTCGAGGCAGGTCCGTACGGTGGGGCCATAGCCGACGAGGGTCGCGTCCGTGCCGGTGCGCACGACCCGGCTGGCGTGCAGCTGGGTGAGYTCGCCCGCGGGCAGTTCGGCGAGGGGGCGCGGGTCGACCACGCCCTTCTCCCAGTACCGCCGTTTCGGTTCGAGGAAGATCACCGGATCGTCGGACCGGATGGCCTGCTGGATCATGTGATGGGCGTCGACCGGGTTCGAGCAGGCGACAACCTTCAGGCCGGCGGTGTGACAGAAGTACGCTTCCGGCGACTCACTGTGATGCTCGACGGCGCCGATCCCGCCGCCGAAGGGGATGCGGATTGTCACCGGCAGCCGGATCCGGCCGGCCGACCGGTAGTGCAGCTTCGCGAGCTGGCTGACGATCTGGTCGAACGCGGGATAGACGAACCCGTCGAACTGGATCTCACAGACCGGCCGGTAACCGCGCATGGCCAGCCCGATCGCCGTGCCGACGATCGCCGACTCGGCCAGCGGGGTGTCGATGACCCGGGCCTCGCCGAACTCCTGTTGCAGCCCGTCGGTCACCCGGAAGACCCCGCCGAGCTTGCCGACGTCCTCCCCCATGATCAAAACCTTGGGATCGGCTGCCATCGCCGAACGCAGCCCGAGGTTCAACGCCTTGGCCATGGTGACCGGGGCGCGGGCAACCCGCTCACCGACCTCGTCGGAGCGCTGCTCCCCGGCGACGACGGCCCCGCTGGTCACCGGTTCCCCTCGGGTACGCCCATCTCGTCCTCCACGCCGGGCCCCTCCACGTCGAACATGGCCGCCAACGCCGATCGCTGGGCCGTCACGAGTTCATTCTCAGCCACCTGCACATGGTCGAACAGGCTGGCCGGGATCGGATCCGGCAGCGCGACGCACTGCGCGCGCAGCTCGTGCGCGAAGGAGTCCGCCTCGATGGCCAGCTGCCGCAGACTCTCCTCGGTGAGCAGGCCCCGCGCCGTCAGGTAGGCGCGCATCCGGTCCAACGGATCACGCCGACGCCACATGTCCAGTTCACCCTTCGGACGGTAGCGGCTGGGATCGTCTGCCGTGGTGTGTGGATTCATCCGGTAGGTCACGGCCTCCACCAGCACCGGACCACGCCCGGCACGCGCGGTCGCCAGGGCCCACCGGGTCACCGCGAGACACGCCAGCACGTCGTTGCCGTCCACCCGCACGCCCGGGAAACCGAAGCCCGCGGCCCGGTGGACGATCTCGATCCGGCTCTGGCGCCGGGCAGGTGCCGAGATGGCCCACTGGTTGTTCTGGCAGAAGAACACCAGCGGGGCGGCGAACACGCTCGCCCATCCGAACGCCTCGCTGACATCGCCCTCGCTTGACGCCCCGTCACCGAAGTACGCAATGGCCGCGTCGTTGGTGCCGTCCCGGGCGATTCCCATCGCRTAGCCGGTGGCATGCAGTGCCTGCGAGCCCACGACGATCGAGTAGAGGGCGCACCCGTGGGTGCCCGGATCCCAGCCACCGAGCGTCGTGCCGCGATAGATCGCCAGGATTTCCCTCGGCCTGACTCCCCGGCACCAGGCCACCCCGTGTTCCCGGTACGACGGGAACACCATGTCGCCGGGCCTCAGCGCCCGGCCGGATCCGACTTGGGCCGCCTCCTGGCCCCGCAGGCTCGCCCACAGCCCCAGCTCGCCCTGGCGCTGCAGGCTGGTCGCCTCCTCATCGAACCGGCGGATGAACACCATGTCCCGATACAGCCCGTACAGGTCGTCGTCGGTCAGGTCGGCGATCTGGGCGGCCAGATCGACGGCTGTCCGGGGCGGGTCCGCTCCCGCGGCGTCCACCCCGCCGGCGCGGGCTCTGGAGGGATCGGGTCCCGGCGCGTCGGGTCCGGCTGCCGTCGTCGTGGACGCGGTGGTGATCCGGTGGCCGGTCGGGGTGAGCAGCTGCATGAGCTCCGTCACACTTGCCAACGATAGACCTTGGACGGACAGTGGCAACCGGATCCGGCGGTCCCGCCGTGACGAGTGACCATCGTTCCTGCTCGGTACGGTTGCGCGGTGACGAGTGCGCAGCACATGAGCCGCCCGCCGGCCCGGCGTGAGATCGGCAAGGTGGGGATCTGGAGTGGCCAGTTCGACTTCTCCCCGGCCGCGGTCGTCCGGGAGGCGGTCGCGGAACTCGACGATCTCGGTTATCCGACGTTGTGGACCGGTGAGGTCAAGGGGCGCGAGGTGCTGGTCACCGCCGCTCTGGCGCTCGCGGCCACCTCCCGGATGACGATCGCGACCGGGATCGCGCAGATCCTCGCCCGTAACCCGCTCACCATGACCGCCGGTCAGCTGGCCCTCGCCGAGGCGTACCCGGACCGGTTCCTGCTCGGGCTCGGGGTGTCCCACGCCGAGCTGATGCACATCCGGGGCGCCTCCTACACGCGCCCACTCGCCCAGATGGCGGCGTACCTCGACGAGATGGACCGGATGGCGGTCGAGCAGTACCGGGCCGTGCCACCGCCCGGTGTCCCGCCACGGGTGCTCGCCGCGCTCGGTCCGAAGATGCTCGGCCTCGCCCGGGACCGGGCCGACGGCGCCCACACCTATTTCGTGCCACCCGAGCACACCGCTGCCGCCCGGGACATCCTTGGGCCCGGCAAGCTGCTCGTCCCCGAGCAGGCGTTCGTCTTGCACACCGATCCGGAACAGGCCCGTGAGCTCGCCCGCCGGCACACCGGGTCCTATCTTCGGCTGCCGAACTACACGACGAACCTGCGGCGCTTCGGGTTCGACGACGACGATCTCGCCGGCTCGGGCTCGGACCGCCTGGTCGACACGATCGTCCCCTGGGGGGACGCGGACGTCCTGCTCGGGCGGATCAAGGAGCATCTCGACGCCGGGGCCGATCAGGTGGCCGTGCAGGTGCTTGACTTCGACCGCCGTGGGCTGCCGCGTCGGCAGTGGCGCGAACTGGCACCGGTGCTGTCGGCACTCTGACCTCGGACGGACCACGGCGGTCGAGTTCGGGATCATGGGAACGGTCGGGACGCGGCCGGTTTGCGAGTGGCTCGTCGTGGCGCGGTCGTCACGGAGGGGGAGCCTGGGGTGGAGCGGGGTGCAGTCAGCCGGCGTGTTCGGCGTGTTCGGCGTGTTCGGTGCAGACGCGGGCGCACGGCCGTCGCCGGTGGCGTCGCCGTCATCGTCGGATTCATGTTCGTGGCCTGCGCCGTGCCCTACGGCGAGGACCATCCGAGGCCGACGCCGACGACTCATGCCGATGGTGCCCCCGTCACCACCGGTCCCTCCGCCTCAGCCGCGGCCACCGGGGGAGCCGGGGGAGCCGGGGGAGCCGCCCCCGTCGGTGACGGCCCGCGGCGGCCGACGGGGCAGCCGGTCACCATCGCCTTCGGCGGCGACATCCACTTCGCGGGTGCTCCCGGTCAGCGGCTCGCCGCCGATCCGCGGACGGCGATCGGGACCCATGTCGGCGGCCCTGAGCGCGGCCGATCTTGCGATCGCGAACCTGGAGACGGCGGTGACGGACCGTGGCACCGCGGCCCAGAAGGCGTATGTGTTCCGGGCTTCGCCCACCGCGTTCACCGCGGTACGGGCGGCCGGCATCGACGTTGTCACGATGGCCAACAACCACGGCATGGACTACGGCATCGAAGGCCTGCAGGATTCGCTGCGTTACGCTCGGGAGGCGCACTTCCCGCTCGTCGGCATCGGCGTGGACGACACCGCCGCGTACGCCCCGTACACGACGACGGTCAAGGGGCAGCGTATCGCCGTCCTCGGGGCCACCCAGGTGCTCGACGACGAGTTGATCGCGGCCTGGACGGCGGGTCCGCACAAGCCCGGCCTGGCATCGGCCAAGGAGGTCGATCGGCTGGTGCGAGCCGTGYGGGCCGTGCGGGCCGCGGCGGACACGGTCATCGTCTTCCTGCACTGGGGGACCGAGCAGCAGCAGTGCCCCAACGAGGCACAGCGCGCCCTGCTCCCCCGGCTGGCGGCCGCGGGCGCGGACGTCGTCATCGGGAGCCACGCCCACGTTCTGTTGGGCGCTGGATGGAACTCCGATGGAGTGTACGTCGGCTACGGGTTGGGGAACTTCGTGTTCTATTCCTCCGGCGCCGGCCGGAACACCGAGTCCGGGGTGCTGGAACTGACCGTCGCCGGCCGGGCGGTCACGGCCGCCGCCTGGCTACCCGCCCGGATCGTGGGGGGCATCCCCCAGCCGGTGACCGGTGCCGCGGGAGCCCGGGCCCTGGCGAGTTGGAACGCTCTGCGCGCCTGCACCGGCCTCTCGGCGACGGCACCCTGACCGACGGCTGCGCGCACTGTGCTCCGCCGCGCGCACTGTGCTCCGCCGCGCGCACTGTGCTCCGCCGGGAACCTCGCTCAGGTGGCTGGTCGGGCCGCGCAGATGGTGCAGGTGCCGTAGATCTCCACGGTGTGCACGACGTCGACGAATCCCTCGGCGTTGGCGACCTTGGCGGTCCACGCCTCGATCTCCGGTCCGGCGATCTCCACCGTCCGGCCGCAGGAGCGGCAGACAAGGTGATGGTGATGGTCGTCGGAGGCACAGCGCCGGTAGACCGTCTCACCRTCGTCCCGGCGGATCATGTCGACCTCGCCGCGGTCGGCCAGCACCTGCAGATGGCGGTACACTGTCGTGAGCCCGACCGCGGCGCCCTGCGCCCGTAGCCGGGCGTGCAGATCCTGGGCGCTGGTAAAGGCGTCGGTCTCGGCAAGCGCGGCGGAGACGGCGTCGCCCTGCCGGGTGGCACGCACGGCCGTCCCCCGGCTCGGCGCCGGACGGCGCTCCACCGTCTCATCCCGATGGTTGCAGGGGTCGCGGGCCGGCCGGCCCGCGCCGGCCGACCTGGTGTCGTTCCCCGCGGTGCTCACGTTGCTCCCTTCGCCGCCGTTCAGGCTGTCTGGTCGGTTCAGTCTGTTGCCGGAGGCGCCCTTACCGTCCGTGCCTCTCATCCCGACTGTGCCGTCCGTCCCGCCCGGGGTGCGCGCCAGCCGTGGGGTCGGCTCGGACCCATGAGCTTCTTGGGGTGTACGGGCCACGTTCTCACTTTCTCATCTCCTCGTCGCGCTGGGCGTGCCTGTCGATGGGAATGGGCACGCGTCCGTTTGTCATTATTGAAAATGGTTTTCATCTCGGAGGCGCTGGGTGTGGCACGACTCCGCCGGTGGCGAGCAGTACCGGCGTTTCGTCTCGATCGGAGCGCAGGTGCTCAACCAGAAACCCGAACTCGCCAACTGCTGACGGCCGCACGCTGACGGTCGCACCCACCGATGATCTGCAACACTCCGAGGCATAACCTTCGCCCAGAGTAGATCCAGKACGGAGGGATGCATGGCGGGGCGTAGCGGCCGACCTGGGTGGTTGCGGGAACCGGATCCGCTCCAGAACCCCCTCGGTAGTCGGCTCGCCATCCTCGGCGCGATCGTGTTGGTGATCGGCGGGGGAGCGGCGACCCTGGCGGGCGGTGCGGATCCGGCGTCCGGGCTGCC
>NZ_MRUJ01000061.1:0-25951 GCF_002099325.1 Frankia sp. KB5
CGATTCTGTGTCCACCGCTGGCGATTCTGTGTCCACCGCGAACGACTCTGCCGAGCTGGCCTCCTGGTACCACGGCAGCGAGGGTCTGCGGGCCCGGGTCGCCACGGACGTCGCGGCGGCCCGGGCGTATCTGGCCGCCCAGGACGGCGCTTCCCTGCAGCCCGTCTGTGTCTCCCTCGGCACCGACACGCAGGCGGCGCTGACCGCGCCGGTGCCGCCGACCGTGGCCGCGCAGGCGCGGTTCGATGCCGGCGGCAGGGACTACGCCGCCGCTGCGGCGTCCTGCAAGCAGCTCTTCGATGGCACCCGGATCCAGGTCGGCGTGCTGCAGCAGCGCATCGCGGCGTCGTTGGCGGACGGTGACCGGGAATGGGGGGCACTGGCCGCTCTCATCGGACAGCCGATGGCGACCGCGAGTCCCCCCGCGGCGTCGGGGCGCAGCGGGTGAGGCCGTGCAGGGTGCCGGTGAGCGGAAAGGTCCGGATCTCTTGCTCACACCATCCGGCCTGCCGCAGGGACGCGAGTTCGGCGGCCGTGCCCCGGAGGTCGTAGGCGAGGATGAACAGCAGGATCCGGTTCGGCGGTTGCGGGCGGCTGCGGATCGCGCCGTCCGCGCCGTCCGCGCCGTCCTTCCCGATCACGCTCAGGAAGGTCGTCGCCGATCGGGGTACCCGGGGCCCGACCGGCGGTTCCCCGGACGATGCGTCGTCGCTGAGGTCCATGGCGTAGAGCCAGCCCGCCCGTGCCAGTCGGCCGCCGACGATGACGAGATCGCCCGCCCGATACTCGGCGCGGGCGGCGATCGTCGCGTCGACCATGGCCTCGATCGGACGGGGATCGTGGCGTTCGTCCCATAGCGTGACGGTCCCGCCGACCGCGCAGACCGGCATCACCGCCAGCGCGATCAGGCCGACGGCCGCGGGAAGCCGCGCCGGCCCAACCAGCCTGGCTGTCTGGGCCGTGCGGGCCAGGTCGGCGACGCCGACCGCGACGATGATGGTGAGCAACGGAACCAGAAACAGGTTGGTCCGACAGGCCCCGAAGGGCCAGTAGCGTCCGGCGCTGGCCGCGAGTTGGAGCAGTTCGGCGCCGACCAAGGCGACGATAAGGATCATCCCGTCGGGGCGCCGGCGCAGTACCCGGACTCCGAGCGCCAGCGCAACCGCCGTGGCCGTCCCGACGAGCAGCGTCGGGAGGCGATGCCCCTCGAGGAGGGAGTGCACCAGATTGGGGTCATAACGGTCGATCCCGGGCGGGACGCCACCGAGAATCGCGCCGGTCTGTTCGAGCGTGAACCGCAGGCCGCCAAGGATCCCTCGACCGGCGAGGAAGTGATCGTCCCAGAAATGGCTCGCCCGTTGGYTGGACTGGTGCGCCACAAAGATCATCATGTGGGTGCCGGTCAGGAGGAGGGCGGGGCCCACCCGTCCGGCGGTGCGCACCACGGTGCGTCGGGGCACCGCGCGGACCAGGTCGTAGCCAGCGAGGGGAACCAGCAGAAACACCGCTGGCAGCGACAGCAGCGCCAGCGCCCCGGCCGCGGTCCGGCGTGGGAGCGTGGCCTGTCCCGTCCACAGCGCGACCACCGCGAGGGTGACCACCGCATCGAGGACGTAGGGCTTGAGCTGCGTGCCGGTGTCGACGACGGTGCCGGCGAGGGCGGTCGTCACCGTGGCGGCCACGGCCGGTACCCGGCCGGTGAACCGCCGCGCGAGCAGGAAGCCGCCCGTAGCGAGAAGCGGTAGCCAGATTCCCGCTCCGACGAGCCGGAGCGACCAGCTGTGCCAGCCGAGGATGGTCCCGGTCAGCCGGGTCAGTGCCAGTGAGCCGACCGAGGACGGGGTGTTGGCCGCCGTCAGCTCCGACCAGAACGTCGGCCACGGTTCCCCCGCGAAGTGCGGGCGCCACAGCTCGTCGTACCAGAGCGGACGATCGATCCGGGCTCGCAGCGCGATCTGCACCCCGATCGTGGCGGCGACCAGTAGACCCACGAGCAGGACGTCGCCATGCCGTTTTTCCACAGGTTGTCCACAGGACACTGGCGTCCTGTGGACAACCTCCCCGATGGTGTCGATTRCTCCGTCAGTTCCGTCGTTGGGAGGGGCACTGTTGTTGGGAGGGGCGTTTGTAGGAGGCCAGGAAGCGATCGATCCGGCCGATGGCGTCCGTGAGATCGTCCACCGCGGGCAGGGTCACGATCCGGACATGGTCGGGATGCGGCCAGTTGAAGCCGCTGCCCTGGACRAGCAGGATCTTCTCGGCCAACAGCAGATCGAGGACGAAGCGCTCGTCGTCCCGGATCGGGTAGACGGCGGGGTCCAGCCGGGGGAAGGCGTACAGCGCCCCCCGCGGCGGGACGCACGACACCCCGGGGATGTCGTTGAGGAGCTTCACGACCGTGTCTCGTTGTTCGCGCAGCCGGCCGCCGGGCAGGACGAGGTCCCCTGCGCCGCCGTCCTCCGTGAGGGCGGCGACCGTGGCGAACTGCCCGGGCGCGTTGGCGCACAGGCGCATGTTCGCGAGGATGTTCACTCCCTCGATGTAGCTCGAGGCGTGGCCGCGCGGACCGGACATCACCATCCACCCGGCCCGGAACCCGGCCAGCCGATAGGACTTCGACAGCCCGTTGAAGGTCATGCAGACCAGGTCCGGCGCGAGCGCTGCGGTCGCGATGTGCTCGGCGTCCTCGTAGAGGATCCGGTCGTAGATCTCATCGGACAGCAGCATCAGGTGGTGGCGGCGGGCGACCTCGACGATGTTCTCCAGCACCTGCCGGTCGTAGACGGCACCAGTCGGGTTGTTCGGGTTGATGACGACGATCGCTCGTGTCCGCGGGGTGACCTTGGCGGCGATGTCGTCGAGGTCGGGCGCCCAGCCGGCGGACTCGTCGCAGAGGTAGTGCACGGGCCGGCCACCGCACAGGCTGACCACGGCCGTCCACAGTGGATAGTCGGGCGCGGGGAGCAGCACCTCGTCGCCGTTGTTGAGCAACGCCTGCAACGACATCATGATCAGTTCGGAGACGCCGTTGCCGAGGTAGACCCCGCCGGGGTCGATGCCGGTGACCCCCTTGCGGAGGTGATAGCGCACGACCGCTTCCCGGGCGGCGAGTAGTCCCTTGGAGTCGCTGTAACCCTGTGCATCCGCAAGGTTTGCCACGACGGCCTCGAGTACCTCCGGCGGTGCGGAGAAGCCGAACGGCGCGGGATTGCCGATGTTCAGCTTGAGGATGCGCGACCCCGCAGCTTCCAGCCGGGTCGCTTCGTCGAGGACAGGCCCACGGACGTCGTAGCAGACGTCGGCGAGCTTGTCGGACTGGGTGAACTCCATCTGCCCAGGGTAGGTGGGCTGTCCAGCGGATTTTCGACCGGTCGGYGGCGTGCCGGCGAGTTCACCCCGAGGGAGTGACTCCGAACTCGACGGTTGCGTGCTCGTCCGGCCTGATCGGCTGATCCCTGTCCGGTCACCGAGAGCCGTGCCGCTCCTTGGCACGAAGATTGACGATATTCGCCTTGAGATCGATCGTATCGATGAGACCGATCTTGACCTGTGATGGAGCTGGAGTCACCTGCACTCCGGTCACCTGCACTCCGGCAATCTTGTCACCGGTCGCCGCAGGTTTCCCGTGCCGGGCAAGCTGCGGCATCTGGTGAGATCAGGTGAATACGCACTGATCAGATCCGGTTCGGCAAGCGCACACGTGGAGAGGTCGATGCGTCGACCGGCGTCTGGAGGCGGGCAGARCACGACGTCGTCCATGGAATCTCCTTGRCATCAGGTTAAGCTTACTTAAGTCATGCCTGGCTGTGAGATCGGGAGAAGGGGTGCCAGCTGGGGGCATCTGACCTGCAGCCGTGGTCCGGGTGTCCACGCGGCTCGATGCTGCGGGGCCACCGGGGTCTTATAGGAGGGGCGGGGATTCTAGGCTGTCGTGGTCGGAGAATGTCTCGCCCTCGAGGAGGAGGTGCCGGTGATCTTCAGATTGGTCGGAGACGGTCGCCCGTACCCCGAGCACGGCCTTGGCCAGCGGGACTGGGCGGCCATTCCCCCTCGCCAGGTTCGGCTTGACCAGCTCGTCACCACCAAGCGAGTGCTCGCACTCGATGTTCTCCTCGATGAGGACTCGACCTTCTACGGTGACCTCTTCCCTCACGTCGTCGAGTGGGACGGAGCCCTCTACCTGGAGGATGGCCTGCACCGTGCTGTACGGGCCGCGCTGCAGCAGCGCACGTCCATACACGCCCGCGTCTACGTTCTGACCGGCCCGGCCCTGACCGGTCCGGCTCAGTCGTCGGCGGCGCGGTAGATGACGAAGACGTCCTTGCCGACCCTGGCGAAGAGGTAGCGCGGACAGTCTGATGTCGGACGGTACGCCATGATCGGGCGGAACACCGGTGACCGCCTGACCTCCTTGAGGCTGCCACCTGCCATCTGGCGTGCACGGCTTCCTGCGATGTCCAGCTCGTCTGAACGCTTGTACCATCCGCCGCAGTAGCGGATCTCGTCCGGTCGTGATGTCCACGCGGGGGTGCGGAAGAACCACATCAGATACACCGTCCGCATCAGCAGCACAAGCAGCAGGATGATGAACAGGGCTCGGATGAAGTTCCCAGCTCGTCCGGGCGCGAGGATGGGGCTCACAAGGTTGGGAGCCTACGGGCATCCCGTTCGTAGCTGAGCATCGGCTCTCGTGTCCCCCCCCATCGGGTCGCGGTACGCCGAGGCAGACATTTGGATCATGTCCATACCCCCTGGGGGTAATTCAGGCTACTCGTCTTGTCGGGACGGTCTCAGCTGGCGCGGCTGAGGTGTTATCGCTGAGGAGCTCCAACAGATCCGGACCCAGATGCAGCCGTGGCGCCTGCTGCATCAGCGTTCCGTCACGATGGCGGGCGACAATCGAACCGTCGCGTCCGCGCTGCAGAACAATCCGCCTTTCATGAATAGTCCGATGATGAAGGGAGCAGATCAGAACGAGATTATCAAGATCTGTATTTCCGCCTCCGGATGCCCATTCCTTCATATGATGTACCTGGAGCCAGCGGGTATGATGGCAGCCCGGATACTGGCATACCCCTCGGTCGCGTGCATAAATTGCTAGCCGCAATCTCGTGGTTGGGTTTCGGCGGGTGCGACCCAGCATGAGAGGGTTTCCCTKGGAGTCTATAATAAGTGTCCGAAGGAGGCTGTCGCAGGACAGTCTTCGAACGACGTTCGGTAGAACGGGGATATGGTCCTTCATATCACACCTTCGGGTATTCAGTCCATTCCCTTCATGTCGCTGGAGGGGGGATCCATGGTTCTCTCGGCTTGAACCGATAAGTGTATCAATATCTATGTGTACATTTATCGTGTGAGATGTGGAGCTCATCAGCGTGGGAGYGCCGGTGGAGAGGAAAGATTCGGACATAGCCGTCAAGGCATCGGCTTTCATCTCAGGACCTGCGTGTGTTATCGAGGTGTCATTGATCGAGCCCTCGRCATCGGATGTCGTGGAAGAATCTTCCCGGTTAGAGTCTCGGGAGTCGTGCAGGCTTGACATGKCCATGACGAGAGCGCTCTCAATGATCGCACCACGGGCTGGATCGAGGCGGACGGACAGTGAAAATGTTCCATCTTCGTTCCACCGCCAAGAGCACCGCGTATTGTTCGGGCCATCTTCGTCGCGCCCCCCGTTCTCATCTTTTTGATCATGATTGATTTTGGCATGCAAGGACACGAGTCTCTCGAGCTTCTGCGCTGTGCACTGTGCGGCCTGCTCAACCCACCTTGCTTCCGTCTCCGGCTCGGCGACACGTGTTATAGCCCGAACCTTTGAATAGGAGATCTCTCCTTTGGAGAAGGACTCGCGAATGAGGGGAAGGAGTTCTAGTGCTCGGGCGACTCGAAGGTAGTCGTAGCTGGCGCGAAGTCCGAGTCCGCACCGCCAGGACAACCAGTGCGCGCAGGTCGGCATGCCGCTGGCGGACCAACCTTTGCGGCGATCGAAGGCAGCGAGCAGAATCAGCCAACGGCAGGTGGCGGCAGCCAGTCGACCCGCCCAGCTGCAGAGTTCCGTCTCGAGGGCAGGGAGGGGAACCGTCTCCAGATCTTTACCGAACATGTGTTCGATTATGGCGCGCGATGGGACCATCGTCAACCGCGTCTGGTGGGCGAACCATCTCAGCGTAGATCGCGTTATAGATCGTCAGCGGGGGCGACATCGAGAATTCTGTTTGCTTGAGGATGCGGTCGCCACAGCCGCAAGTCATGCGCTGTTCCGCGGTGCGGTCTTCCTCGACGGGCGTAGGGGTTGACGCCGTGGCGAGTGTGACGCAGAATCGACCATGTGTTCGGTTGGCTCCTGTCATCCTTTCAAGTGCGCGGGATTTCAAGTACGCGAGCACAGCCAGAACACGGTGATGATCTTCCGTGAGAGGTARCCAATTATGCCAGCTCATCGGCGAGAAACTCTGCGGCATATTTCTTTTCGACATACTGGCGGAGAACGGGGCCGGGGACCCTGCGTGGGCAATGCGTGATTATGGCGCCGACGGGTCCGGGACCGAACCGCAGTCCCTTCTAGRCCGAGTATCGGCACTCGGCGGATCTCGGGCCTTTTAACGTCTCTCGACCTGGCAGCTTTTGAGTATGCCCGTACCCACATTGTTGTGCAATGTGTACTAGAGAGAGAAGACTAGATGAAAATGGGCAGCGGTATTGTGATCGTACTGGTGATCCAGCCGCCCGTGCTGGGTGAACTTGTCCCTCCGGTGGAGAAACTGCTGGGGGCAGGTCCGGTACTTGGGCTCCCGGGGTTGCCACTCGGCGGGGACGTCGGCGTCGGAGCGTCCACCCCGGTCGGTGTCGTCGAGGGTGGGGTGCTGGTGGGTGCCGTCGTGGGTCTGCTGGCTGGCGATGGAGCCGTGGTTGGCGGCTGTGTAGGAGTCGTGGTCGGTGGCTCCGTCGTCGGCGTGCGTGGCGCCGGGGCGGTGGATGGCGAGGACGGAGGCGATGTCGCAGGCGTCTTGACAAAAGCAGGGTCGGGACGGTGGGTGGCGGAGGGCGAGGGCTTGCTGACCTGTCGCGCGATGGGCTCCATGAGGTGTGGTTCCAAGCCTCCGGGCGATGCAGCCCGGCTGGTAAACGCTCCGGCAACCGTCGGGACGACTGTCGAGGACGTCGCGGCCGCATTGCTGGGTGCGGCCGCAGGCATGGGCGGACGTATCGCGTCCGGGGTCGGTRCCTGCGTCACCTGCCCCTGCGTCACCTGCGTGATATTCGGCTCGTCCTCCGACAGYAGCTGGGCATCGGAGGTGGGCCAGTTCATGGCCGCCGTGAGGCCGGCGACGGCGATGGCCGTCACCGCGGCGACTGCCACCGCCGACCGCCTGCGCCATCCCGCGCTGCCGCGGCCAGCATGAGTCTGCGGTGCGTCGGTGAGGTCGTTGTCGGAGTCCATGCGCATGAGCGGGAGTACACGCACGGAGTGCGTGGTGGCGGCGATGATGGTTTTCTCGGCGTCGGCGTACCTGTCACCGCTGGGTGGAGCCGTCGGTACCTTGACGAGATTGACCTTCGGTGTCTCCTTGGTGGTCTCGCCGACTTCGCTCTCAGTATCGGCTGCCGCTGCCGCTGCCGCTGCCCGCCGACTGGCGGCTGAGGCTGCGGCTACAGCCGCGACAGCGGCGCGATCGAAGGTGCGCGCGAGGCCGACCCGCAGACTCGCTGGCGCCGGAACCACGGCACCGGCGAGGAGCTCTTCGGGCGAGACTCCATGGGGTACCGGGATGCTGCGCGCCTGGGGCGATCCAGACCAGGCCAGAGCGCTTCCTCGAGCAAGCTCGAGTAGCCAGGACCGCAGCCGGGTGGGATCGCTCAGAGGATTTAGACGAGTGCGGGCGACGAGGGCGAACGCCGTCCCGGCCGCTGCGCGGGCCACGGTGGGATCGCCCAGAATCAGCAGGCACATCGAGAAGACATCATCGGCGTACAGATCGTAGAGATCGTCGAACGCCTGTCGGTCACCACGTCGGACACGGGCCACCAGGTCCGCGTCGTCGTCCATACTCAGCTTCTCCCCGGGGACTAGCGGCGGCCCCGGAACGGGCCGGCATCGCCCCATCGGTAGCCCGGTGAGGCAGTCCCAATGCTAGAAGTTCGTCCCCCGCAGCGGGTGAACGTCGTGAAGATTTTGTTGTCGCCGATTCGACAGTCGATAACGCTTGACTACTGATGCCGTCGCACTTTGATCCTCATCGACTACGGCTGGTTACTTTGCCTGGTAGGTCCCACGGCAGGGTGGCCATGTCCCGTCGGAGACGGGACCAATCCGCCATGGACGAATCTGCCTTCAATGAGTATAAGTCGAAATCTGTCATCAATTCGGCGGAACCGGCGTTCGGAACCGGACCGGCCATTCGCGGCCTTCCGCCGGATGGCACCATGCTTCTTGCGGGTCGGGACATAGCTCAGGATGCCGGTGGTTGTTGGGCGAGCCGGGCCTTGACGGTGCCGCTCTGTCCATCACGGGTATAGGTCACTTCCACCTCGTCGCCGATGGCGTGGGACCGGACCGCCGCGATGAGGGAGTCGACGTCGTTGACGGCACGGTTGCCGACCTTCGTGATGACGTCGCCGGTGCGAAGGCCGGCCCTTTCGGCGGGTCCACCCGGAACCATGGAGCGGATCTGTGCACCGTTGCCGCTGGAGGCGGTGGAGCGGGTGTTCTCCTCCGCGGTGGAGGCGCTGACGCCCAGGTACGGGTGCCGGGCGCTTCCCGTGGAGATCAACTGGGTGGCCACCGACTCGGCATAGTTGCCCGGAATAGCGAAACCGACGCCGATGTTGCCGGACTGCTGGCCACCACCGAAGGGACTTCCACCACCCACGGTCGCGATCGCGCTGTTCACGCCGATGATCTCGCCGCGACTGTTGACCAGCGGACCACCGGAGTTACCGGGGTTGATCGATGCGTCGGTCTGGATTGCGTCGAGCACGGTGTTCTGCTGATCCCGCACGGTTGAATCCCCGGTGCGCACCGGGCGATGCACGGCACTGACGATGCCGGACGTGACCGTACCGTTCAGCCCGAGCGGACTGCCGACCGCTACCACCAGTTCCCCGATGTTCAGCGTGTCGGAATTGCCGAACGTGGCCGCAGTGAGACCGGTGGCATTGATTTTGATCATCGCGAGGTCCGAGCTCGGATCCGTGCCTACGACCTGCGCATCGAAGGTACGACCGTCCTGCAGGGTGACCGTCAGCGAACCGCCGTTCGCGGCACCCGAGACCACATGGTTGTTCGTCAGGATATGCCCGTCCGAACGGATGATGGTGCCGGAGCCGGTGCCCGACTCGCTGCTCGATTCCTCGGAGATTGTCACGACACTCGGCAGGATCTTCTGCGCCGCGGCCGACACGGTGTTCGCGGCTGCCGGCGACGTTCCACCGGAACTGTCCACGGTGTTGTGCAGACCGGCGGATGTGACGATGGTCTGCCCCCCGTTGTTATCGGCGACCAGCGCTCCGACACCGCCACCTACACCAGCTGAGACCAGGGCAATGGCGAGTCCGGCGGCGACGAGCCGCCGTCGGCGCCAAGGCGGCGAGGCGGCCATGGTTGTCCCGTTGCCGTAGAGGTCCTGGGCGGGTGGCGAGCCGGCGTCGCTCGGGGAACTCCACGGCGGTCCCCAGGAATGCCCTCCGGTCGGGGGTCCCGCGGGGGGGCCCGCGGGGCCGGCCGCGCCGTTCAGAGCTCTCGGGGCAGCGGGACCACTGGGTGGCGGGCCTGAAGGTGGTCCCCACGGGCCGCCGGGCGGCGCCGCCGGAGGTGGGCTTCCCGCGGAGAACGCGGCCTGCTGCTGGCTGGCCTGGGACGGCCCGGCCGGGTACGGAGAATCCGGATACGGACGAGGATCCCCATGCGGGGGATGGGGATTCGGATACTGAGGATGCTGGCCGGAGGATGGCCCCAGCGCCGGCGGTTGGCTGTACGGCGAGCCGGGCGGACGGGAAGGCGGGCCCGCCGGGAGGTCGGGTTCGGAGCTGGCGGGACCAGCCGGGTGAGCTTGGCCGGCTGGTGTCCCGGCCGCGCTGCCGATGGGCGGAGCCCAGGGGGAGGGGGRGTCATGCCCGGCGCCGGACCCCTCCCTGCCGCCGCCCCCGGGGGCGGCCTCGGCGCTACTGCTGAAGGGGAGACGCGGTGTCATGGTAGGCACTTTCCCTTGAAAGCCTGAGCGATTCCTGAATGCCGACCAACGTTCGGGTAAGCGATCCGGCGTGGAGCCGCGCCGCGCCGGGTCGGCCCGACCCGGGCCGACCCGGCCCGGCCCGGCTGGGTCAGCTGGGTCAGCCGGTGGGACGGTGTTCCGCCAGTAGATCACGAATTTCCGTGAGCAGGCGTGCCTCGTCGGTGAGTGCCGGGTCCTCCTCCGGCGGGACCTGCCCCCGCGTCCGCCGCTCGTTGATGGTGTTCAGGGGGAGTACTACCACGAAGTAGATCACTGTAGCGACTGAGAGGAATGCGATGACGCTGTTGATGAACTCGCCGTACCGAAACACGCTGCCGTTGATGGTGAAGGTGAGGGCCGAGAAGTCGGGTTTGCCGAAGATCGCGGCGATCAGCGGGGTGAAGATGGTCTTCACCAGCGACGTCACCACTGYGGTGAAGGCGGTGCCGACCATGACCGCGACCGCCAGGTCGACGACGTTCCCTCGCATCAGGAACTGCCTGAAGCCCTTCATGTGGCGTCCCCCCTGAAATATGTGCCTGATGACATGGGRGGATATCGACGCAGATCAGTGGGTGACCGGCGAGGTGCCTGGCCGATCCCYTTACGCCTTCGGGGGGCTACTGTCAACTAAGCTCGCGCAACGTCGACGCAACGCCGTGGTACACCGGTGGCACGGGTGGACGCAAGCGGAGCTCGGGATCGGAGGTCGTCTGGTGACGGACGGTGTGCGACGGACCGAGTGGGACGACGACGACCGGCAGTCTCCCTACTATCAGGGGAGCGGCAGGGGTCCCTCGATGGAGYCGTACCAACCAGCGGGGCCGGATCCGCGGCCTAGCGGCTACGGCCCTCCGACCGGGCCATATGACGCCGCGGGCCCGGTGACCGGGCCCTACCACCCGGTACCGGCGAGCCATGGCGATCCCGGCCATGGCGATCCCGGCCATGGCAGTCCACGTCAGGGCAGTTCGATACAGCCCGAGGATATCGATTCCCCGTCCACCGGCACCTCGATGCGCCGGGCGCTCGTCCCGCCCGCTCGGACCGCTCGGACCGCTCGGGCTGAGAGCCCGCGGTCCCGAGCCGTTCCTGGTTCCACTCCCACTCCCGCACCCGCACCCGGTTCCACTCCCGGGCGTCGACCACCCGGATGGGCTACCGATGGAAGGTCGGCTCCACGAGGTGGACCGGATCGGCAGAATGAGGTCGGTCTGCCGCGGGCCAGAACGGCGATGCCGACACGTCGGGCCGACGGTGCCTCCACAGGCGGTCCGCCGACCRGCGGCGCCGGGATGAGAGACGGTGGAACAGGCCCGCGGATGCCCTACGGCAGGGATGCCGGCGACGACCTCGGACTCGACCGACGCCATGCCGACCGCACCGATCCTGATCGGCCCGGTCGGCCCGGTCGGCCCGGTCGGCCCGGTCGGCCCGGTCGGCCCGGTCGGCCCGAGGCTTACCCGCCGGGCGCGGGGCGGAGCCGGCCGAGTCCGGCGCGGTTCGGAGCCGATCAGCGGGTCGCGGCGCGTCGCTCGGGGAGCCTGGCCTCCGCCGCGGGCACAGCCGATTTCCCCGACGATGACGACGCTCGCGATTCCCGACAGGGAGATCGTGATTCCGACACCATGCCTTTCCTGCATCGGGTCGGGGTGGCCCTGGTGGTGCTGGCCGTGGCACTCGGGGTGGGCGTCGGGGCCGGTGCCGTCTGGGAAAAGGTCCGGCCCAGCGGCCGGACCGCCAATGCGGCCCCGGCGCCGACGGCAGCATTGTCCGGCGGCCCCGCAGCGGCCGCGCCCAGCCCAAGCACAGGGGCGGCTGGCGGTCAGGCAGCTGGCGGTCAGGCGGCTGCGGGCCAGATCGCGGTGCCGGCGGACTGGACCTCGTTCACCGACACTGTGCAGAAGGCCACCTTCTCCCACCCGCCCGTGTGGAAGCAGCGGCGCGACAACACCGGCATCTTCTACGGCGAGCCCGGCACCGTCTCGGAGTACGGACCGCAGATGATCGGGGTGGCCCGGGTCGCGGTGCAGGATCCGGTGGCAGCGCTCACGCAGGTCCAGTCCGCCGAGTTCAACACGGTCCCCGGTCTGACCAGGGACCATTCCGGTCCGGCGACGGACACCAGCGATCAGCCCACCCAGGAACTTGCCGGCTCGTACGACCGGGAGGGGCAGCGGGTCTCCTACCTCATGCGCACGGTGTCGGTGGCMGGTGCCGTGTACGTGCTCATCGCGCGAGTGTCGACCAACGTCCTGGCGTCGCTCAACACGCTGATGGGCGCACTGCGGTCGTCGTTCGCGCCGGCCTGATCCGTCCCCGCCGGCTGGCCGTCATGGGTCACATCCGTGGGCCGGGCCGCGCGGAACGGGCCGGAGCCAGCAGATTCCAGATCACCCTGCCCGTGGCGAAGGCGGCCGGTCCGGAGACGGCCGGCCAGCCGTGGGCCAAGGCGGGCAGCAGGAACTGCACGACCCGGGCCGAGGAGGCACAGGGGGTCTCCTTGCGCAGGGCGACGGCCGGTGACGTCACTGCGGTCGAATTCGCGGGCAMACCCGGGACGGCACTCGGCATCAGGACCCGCGGGGCGGCGTTCACCGGCGCGCTTGCCGGGTTCACCGGCGCGCTTGCCGGGTGCACTGGGGGCACGGCGACGGGCGCGGCCACGTCCGCATCCGTTCCAACGCTCAGCGCGGACGGTGATGCCACCGGAGCGTGCCATGGCACGCCGGCCGAATCCGTGAGGACAGTGTCCGTAGGCCGGCTCGGGACGGGGCAGCGATCCACCGACCGGAACGGGATCATGCTCTCCTCGACCGACGTGATCGCGGTCCGTAGCACCGGCGACCAGGGGGTCCCCTGGTAGGGGATATGGCCGTCCGCCCCGCCGTGGACGTCCACGACGGTCAGTGGGGCGCCCGGATGGCAGTCCGACACCTGACGGCTGGCCGCCACGACGGCGATGCCCGCGAGTTCGTCTCCGTGTTCGCAGGCGTACCGGTAGGCCAGCATGCCACCGTTGGACAGACCGATCAGGCTGACCCTGTTCCGGTCGATCGGGTAGTGCTCGCTGAGATGCGCGATCAACGCGCGTAGCYAGCCGACGTCATCGGTATGGTTGGTCACGGCGGGTTCGCAGCAGGTTCCAGCGTTCCATGCCCTGTTGAGGCCGTCCGGGTACACGACGGCGAGGCCGGCGGTACGGGCGAGGCCGTCCAGGTCCCAGTGCTGCTCGGGATCCGTGCCGTCGTAGTACAGGCTGTGCAGCGCCACGAGCAGGGGATAGGGCTTCGGGGCGTCGGACGGGGGCAGGGTCACCCGGATGTGGGCGCCCCGTCCGGAGCGTTCGAATGCATCGGGACCCGTGGTCGGCGCGGGGGTGGCGGCCAGGACCACATGACCACGTCGGGGACCCTCCAGCACGCCGCAGCCGGACGTCGTCAGCAGAAGGGGAACCAGGAGGGCGAGGAGCCAGGCCGCGGCGACGCGGCGGCGACGGACGGCTGGCACGAGGGCCATTCTGACGCGCGTCCAGCGCCCCGGGCGTCACCGGTGTCGGTGATTGCTCTTCGTGTTCGATCTACTACGAGCGAGATCGCCTTCGGGGGCGCGGACCACATTGAGTCTGGGACGATCCGCGTCGGAAGGTACCCAGCGGCCCGATGACCGTGCCTCCGTGTTCTCCGCGGCCGTGCGGTAACGGTCGAACGCCTCCTGGGCGCGGCTTTCCAGATCGTCCACGAGAGCGAGTGACTCGCGTACCCGCCGCTCCCCGGCGGGACCGGCGGCGAGCAGGTCCGACAGACAGTTGTCCACGRCACGCCGCGCCGCCAGCCAGCCGAGGAGCAGTCGGGAGCGCTCCATATCCGAGAGCTCGTCCACCGAGATGTCCCTCCGCTCGCCACTCGTGACGTTGATGAGGTTTCCGCCGTGAGGATCGGCCACATGCGGACCGATCCGGCGGGGTCCCCTGGCTGGGTCAGGTGTCCGGGTCAGGGCGATATGCGTGGTCGAGGTCAGTGACCGACTTTTACCGTCCGTCCTCTTCCAGAGTGCCCCACCTGGGGCCCGAACGCGCCGCAGTTCGCCGAACGCACATCCACCGGTCGACGCGACCGGGACGTGGGGAACGGACCACACGTTACGTGGGTCCCCCCGGAAGCGGTCGGTCGGCGGTCGGCGGGGGCTCGTCCACCGCGGACGGTGGAGGTCGTTCGGAGGAGCCGGTTTTGGACAGTGGTCCCTCACCCGGTGGCGGGATCGGGGGTCGGGGCGAGGCGACGGCCGGCGGTGGCAGCGGCTGTTTCGGCGCGTGTGCCGAGGAGTCTGTGTGTCCCGGGGAGTCTGCGTGCCTCGGGGAGTCTGTGTGCCTCGGGGAGTCTGTGTGTCCCGGGGAGTCTGCGTGTCCCCGGGAGGTGTGTGGGCTCGGGGGACCGGTGGGACCGGCGGGACCCGGGAAGCCGTGGGGTGTGGACGGGCGGTGAGAGACCGACGATACCTGGGGCACCGTGGTGGGGCGGCGATCGTGCCACTTCGCCCGAGCCTCGGCGGCGGTGTCCTCGACATGATCGAGGATCTCCTCCCATCGGATCTGCATGGGTCGAATGAGGCCGCCTCCCACGCCGACGACGATCACACCGGTGAGGGAGGCCAGGATCGCCCAGAGGAGCGGTGTGGTGACCRACGTCGCGAGTCCCACCTCGTCCAACGCCGCCTTGCCGAAGGCGACTACGAGCACGGTGGCCACGATGTTGCCGGCCGCCCGTCCGTACGCGAGGTCGCGTAGTGCCTCCGTGACGAAGGTCCGGACGACCCGGCCGAGGCCGACCCCGATCATGATGACCAGCGTCGCGAGCAGGGTGTGGAGCAGCAGAGCGAGTAGATCGGTCACGGTGTCCTCGGCCGCGTTCGGTCCGAAGACCCCCAGCGCGATCCGCAGCACGCCGAGCAGGCCGATGCCCATGAGCACCCGCAGCCCGCCCGCACGCACGCTCGGGGCCGGCTGGTGCAGTAGCCGCGGCAGGCCGGCGCGATCGATGATCCGATCCAGGCCGGYGCGTTCGGTCAACCGGGTGACGAGGCGCGTACCCGCCCGAACCAACAGCCAACCGAGCAGACAGATCGCGAGGAAAAGGCCAATTTTCGGGGCTGTCGCGGCGATTTGCGACCAGGCGTCGGAGAAGCCCCGATCCCACTCCACGGCAAGCGTCACCCGTACARCACAACAGCAAACGCTGTGTAGTTGAATGATGACACGCCGCTATTTTGTGGGGGTGGTCCCGTGGTTTGCCCCGACCGCCGGGGGCCAGATATCCGGCCCCGGCACCCCCGGCACCCCCGGCACCGGGTTCCCGGCACACCGGGTCTCCCAGGGCTCGTGCGGACGGGCGAGGGCCCGTCCGGTTGAATCGGTGGATGAGCATGCAGCCCGTACACATACCACCACGGGCGGACCTGCCGACCCTGGCGGCGGCCGCCGCCGACTGCCAGGGATGCGACCTCGCACAACTGCCCGGCACCCGCACGGTCTTCGGGGTCGGCCCCGCGCATAGCTGGCTCGCCCTCGTCGGCGAGCAGCCGGGCGACATCGAGGACCGGCGGGGTGTGCCGTTCGTGGGCCCCGCCGGCAAGCTGCTCGACCGGGCCCTCGGCGAGGTGGGACTCGACCGTGCCGAGGTGTACACGACGAACGCCGTCAAGCACTTCCGGTATCGCACCGGCAACGGTCCGCGGCGGATCCATCAGACCCCGGACCTGCGGCATGTCACCGCGTGTCGTCCCTGGCTATCCGCGGAGCTCAACCTCGTTCGGCCGGCGATCGTCGTGATCCTGGGGGCTACGGCCGGCATGTCGCTGCTCGGACCGTCGTTCCGGGTGACGAAGATGCGTGGCCGGCTGCTCCCCGGGCCGGCAGGCTCCGGGGCTCAGCTGCTCGCCACGCTGCATCCCAGTGCGGTGCTACGGGCGGATCCCGCCCGCCGTGACGAGGTCTACGCCGGCTTCGTCAACGATCTGCGGATCGCCGTGGCGGCCCGTCCCACCATGGACCCGTCCGCCTCGGTGGACGCATAGTCCGTCCGGGCCCGGCGATCCTCCACCGGGAAGGGCCTCGTTACCGATCTTCGTCTAGGTGACGATCTTCGTCTAGGCGACGATGTCGATCGGCGTGCCGAGGGGAACGGTCTGGGCGAGTCTGGTGATCGCGTCGTTGCTCAGGCGGATGYATCCGTGGCTGACGTCCTTGCCGATGAGCTTTGGTTCGTTCGTCCCGTGCACGCCGATGACCGGCTTGTGGCCGCCGAACGAGCTGAGTGATGTCGAGAAGCCGTTGAGCCCGAAGGCATACGGCCCGTACGGACCGTTCGGATCACGCGGCTTGAGCAGCTCCATGAGATAGAAACGCCCGCCCGGCGTCGGGGTGTCGGCGGTGCCGATCCCCACCGGCTCCTCGGCGATCTGCGTCCCGTTGCTGAACACCTGGAGTCGGTGCCTGCTGCGGGAGACAACCAGCCGGTACGGCGTCTCGGACGCGGTGACCTGGTCCGCCTTCAACCATCCGGTGCTGCCGTTCGGCTGCACCGGCAGCAGTACCTGCCACCATCCCGACAGCTTGGCCTGGACGAGGAAGACCCGCTTGACGCCGTTCTCATTCGGACTGGCCAGAGTGGAGGAGGGTTGGGTGTCGGTCGGGGCGCTGTAGACGTCGACGCTGGCACCCACGGCCGTGACCACGGTGCTCTTTCCCTGGCCGAGTCCGGCGGCGGCGGCGAGCTGGTTGCGCACCTGCGGGGAGAGATCGGTGGATGCGTTCCTGGCGCCGTCGCCGCAGCCGGTCAGCACGACGCCACCCAGGATGGCCGCGAGGGCGCCCGCGGCCATCCTGGGACCAGGTCCGGAGCTCATCGCGTGTAGTGCGGATCGGCCGGGACGGCGCTCGTGGCGGCGGGCACCGCGACGGGTAGCGGAGCGGGCGGTGCGAGCGGCGGCGGGGCCGATCCGCCCGTGCAGTTGGAGACACCGACCGTCGGCACGGTCACGAGCAGAACCTTGGTCTTGGCGTCCCAGGGGGAGCCGATTACCGCGAGTGCCTTCGAGGGGAGGTCAACGGTCTGCTTCGGCCCGATGTCCAGAATCCCGCCGTGCAGGCTGGTGTCGAACCAGCCGAATCCAAAGGCCTTGTCCGCGGTGTTCTTCAGTTTCCAGGAGGGGACGGAGCCGTCGCAGGTGAAGGTGAGGAACAACGGGTTGACGTCCATGTCGTCGATGCTGTTGATCTGCTTGTCCAGCGGGACCTTGAAGGGCAGCAGGTCGAGGAAACCATCGAGTGTCGGCTTGCCGGTGCCGTTGGTCGGGGTCGCGGAGGACGCCRCGCTCGCCGTCGCGTCCAGAATCAGAGCCGCGGCGTCGGTGGGCGTGGCGCTCGGCGTGGCGCTCGGATCGAGGCTCGCAGTGGCGGTCGGGCCGGCCGACCCGGTCGGCTTGCCCGCCGAGTCCAGGCCGGCCAACGGCCCTGTCTTCGGGGTCGCCGTCGGGGTGTCGGAGACGAGGGGGGACGGACTCGACTGGGTGACGGCGGCCGTGGCCGTCGCGATGGCGGTGGGCGACGGTTCCGGAGTTTCGGCGAGCGCCGGGGAGGCCAGTGCGATGGTCGCCATGCCGAGAACGCCGGCCACCGCGGCACGCATTCTGGTGATACGCATAAATCCGTCTCCTCGACGTGTGCCGAGCACGTTGATTGCGGGCAGGAGCGATTGCAGCCAAGAAGGTAGCAACGCGCCGTTCGTCCCCGGCGGGCCGGGTCCGGCGTAGCGGAACTGTTGGGTCGAAGAGGGACGGAGGACGGGCGCGACCCCTTTGTCGATCATGGAGTTCTCGACACTTCATGTTCGACAGGGAAGGGGAATGGGCCCGGGACGCCCGCACCGGGCGGCGTTGGAAAGAGCTGCCGAAGCCTGGATCCAGGCTCACTGGCGGCCCTCGACGCCGCCCCACACCGCCCGACATGGCGGGCGGGCCGGGTACGGCGCGTGCTCACGGTAGATGGAACGACGATGCGCCCCCAGCACGGCAGCCGCCACGTGCACCTGCCCGAAGGCCTCGCCCACGCCTGCGGCGTGCTCCTGACACAGGTCGACGTCGACGAGAAGACCAACGAAAATCCCTTTGTTCTCCGCGGTTTAGGCCAGATTCCTGACCTGACCGGCGTCCTGATCACTGCTTTCCCGGCCCCGCCCTCACACGCCCAGGCGGCAGGATCAAACGGCCACCAGCTCAACACACTGGAGCCCGGGGAACCGTGCCCGCAGAGCCTGGCAGATCTGCTCCGGCCTCCACCGTATGGCGAGGTGGTCCTGGATGAGGTCCCGCAGCTACGAGTTACGGATGATCTTGCTGGTGTCCGAGAAACGGGCCGCACCTCAGTTCACTCGCGTCAGCATTTCGTTGTCCGGTGCCGTGGACCAGTAGCACGGGAACGAGAACAGTAGTCACAGCTACAACGGAGAGCGCCCAGAAGGCAGGGTCTTCTCGATGCGAGGACGGGGCCCAGCCAGAGCCACCGGAGCCGGCACCTGTGGATTTGTGTACGCGCCCTCAGCCAAAGTTCTCCCAAGATCGGCGAGACTTCAAGGGGCGAGGCGTTCGACGACCCAGAGATCTTCGGCCGCGGTCGGGACGCCGCCGCCCGCATCGCCGCCGCCCGCATCGCCGACCCGGACACCGGTGGCGTCCGGGTCGGCGACGGCGAGGGAGTCCGTGCCGCCGCCGTCGGCCGGTACCGACACCCGCCGGTACCGCAGCCGGTCGTGCAGCCGGTCCGCGCGGCCCTGCCAGAACTCCACGGTGTCCGGCACGATGCGTAGCCCACCCCAGAACTCCGGTGTCGGCACCCGGGTGCCCTCGGGCCAACGGGCCGCGAGCTCGGCGGCGCGGTCGTCGAGCACCGTACGGGACTCGATGATCGTCGACTGGTGGCTGGCCCAGGCGCCGAGCTGCGAACCATGCGGACGCGACTGGAAGTAGCGTTCCGTCTCGGCCCGGCTCACGCGCTCGATCGATCCGATGACGACGACTTGGCGCTCGAGGGCGTACCAGGGGAAGACCAGCGAGCCGAAGGGGTTCTCGGTGGCCTCACGGCCCTTGCGCGAGGCGTAGTTCGTGTAGATCACGAAGCCCCGCTGGTCGAACCCCTTGAGCAGCACGGTCCTGGCACTGGGCCGCCCAGCGGCGGATGCCGTCGCGAACACGGCCGCGTTGGCCTCCGGAACGCCTACCCCGGGGGTGGCCGCGTCGATGAACCAGGCGGCGAACTGTTCGACCCAGGTCGGCGCGAGATGCTCCGGCTCCAGACGACCGGCGCGGTAGCCCTGGCGGAGCAGGGCGGGATCGGGGACGTCCAGATCGGGGACGTCCGGGTCCGGACCGCCCACCGGCGGCTCGTCGGCAGCGGAGGCTGGGGCCACGCCCCGATCCTGCCAGGCAGGCCGCGCACCCCAGCGGGACGGCCCCGAGAGTGATCCCGCCGGGCCAGGGTCCGTCGTCCCGGTCAGGAGAGCTCGGCCAGGATCTCGCGGACGCCGAGGTCCCAGCGAACCGTGAGGTCGGTGCACCGTCGGCCGGCCAGCCGATATGGCGCGTCGCCGCCCGACGACCCCGACAACAATGCTGGTAGCAGGGTGATACCGCGAGCGGCGAGATCATCGGCCAGCGCGGGCARCCATTCCTGGACGATCCACGGCGTGTGGATTCCCAACGTTGAGTATCCGAGCACGAGAAAGTCGGCGACGGCGAGCGTCTCATTCATGAACATGGACACGGTGTCGCCGATGCGTATCTCCCAACGGTCCAGGTGCACCGCGTGCCCCGCCGCGCCGATCGCSCGGCCCAACCGTTCGGCGGGTGMGATGTCCGCTGCGCGATGACTGATGAAGACGAACGCCATGATCCTCCCGTCGTGTTCGCGCTGCGTGACTGCCGCCGGTCAGGCGTTCCAGGCACGAGGCCCGACCGTAGCGCGGAATGATCTCAGTTGACCAAACTTTCCATTCACGACTTTCGGCATATTCGTATAAATAGTAATATGATAGATAAAACTGCTGTGACTTACGTCATATTTTATGGGTTTCGCGTTGCCCGGTGCGTCGGTCTGTGCGCGGTCGGCCCCAGATAAGGGTTGGATGGAGCATCGCGGGGCACCTGCGCCCTGGCGCGCTGGGAGGCCTCACGGCAGGATCGGACGGAGCAGCACCGACGAAGCAGGACGCGGACGGGCCGCCGGCGGGACCATAGAGACAGAACCGGTGGGACCAAGAGACAGAAGCGGAGATCCGGACTCGATGGCCGAGAAAACAAGCGATTTCAAGCCCGGTCTGGAAGGTGTGATCRCCTTCGAGACGGAGATCGCCGAGCCGGACAGGGAAGGTAGCGCGCTGCGTTACCGCGGCGTCGACATCGAAGACCTTGTTGGCAAGGTCGACTACGGCCACGTCTGGGGGCTGCTGGTCGACGGGGCGTTCGAGCCCGGACTGCCGCCGGCCGAGCCCTTTCCGGTCCCGGTGCACTCCGGTGACATCCGGGTGGACGTGCAGAGCGCGCTCGCGATGCTCGCGCCCTACTGGGGCCTGGGCCAGCTGATCGACATCACCCCGGAGCAGGCACGGGACGATCTTGYCCGGGCATCGGTCGTGGCGTTGTCGTTCGTCGCCCAGTCCGCGCGGGGCCTTGGTCAGCCGGCGGTGCCGCAGAAGGAGGTTGACCGGGCCCGGACGATAACCGAGCGGTTCATGATCCGTTGGCGTGGTGAACCGGATCCCAGGCACGTCCAGGCCGTGGACGCCTACTGGGTCTCGGCCGCCGAGCACGGCATGAACGCCTCGACGTTCACCGCCCGGGTGGTCGCCTCGACCGGCGCGGACGCCTCGGCGGCGCTGTCGGCTGCCGTCGGTGCGCTGTCCGGTCCGCTGCACGGCGGTGCTCCGTCCCGGGTGCTCGCGATGCTCGACGAGGTCGAGCGCACCGGCGACCCCCTCGGCTACGTCCGCCGCGCCCTGGACCGCAAGGAGCGCCTGATGGGCTTCGGGCACCGGGTGTACCGCGCCGAGGACCCGCGGGCCCGGGTGCTGCGCCGGACCGCTCGTGACCTGGGCTCGACCCGCTACGAGGTGGCGGAGGCGCTGGAGGCCGCCGCGATCGAGGAGCTGACCAATCGGTTCCCGGATCGCCCGCTGCGGACCAACGTCGAGTTCTGGTCGGCGGTGGTGCTGGACTTCGCCGAGGTGCCGGCCCATATGTTCACGTCCATGTTCACCTGTGCCCGCACCGCCGGCTGGAGTGCCCACATCCTGGAACAACAACGCACCGGGCGGCTGATCCGCCCGTCCGCGCGGTACGTGGGCCCCGCTCCGCGCCCGCTCGGTGACGTTCTGCCGGGGGTCAGCCGTGGCTGACGCTCCCGCGATCGTRCTGCCCGACCGGCTGCGTCCCCGGGACGGCCGGTTCGGCTGTGGCCCGTCGAAGATCCGTCCCGAGGCGGTCGAGGCCCTCGCCACGAGCGGGGCGACCTACCTCGGCACCTCACACCGGCAGAAGCCGGTCAAGAGCCTGGTCGGCCGGGTGCGGGCAGGCCTGTCCGAGCTGTTCTCCCTGCCCGAGGGCTACGAGGTCGTGCTCGGGATCGGCGGCGCCACCGCCTTCTGGGACGCGGCAGCCTTCAACCTCGTCCGGACCCGCTCCCAGCACCTCGTCTTCGGCGAGTTCGGGGGCAAGTTCGCCGACACGACGAAGGGCGCGCCGTTCCTGGCCGCGCCGTCGGTGATCTCCTCGCCGCCCGGTACGCATCCGGACTGGGCGCCGGAGGCGGGCATCGACGTCTACGCCACTCCGCACAACGAGACCTCGACCGGTGTCGCCCGTCCGGTCCGCCGGCCGGTGGGTGYGGACGACGGCGCCCTGCACCTGGTCGACGCCACCTCGGGGGCCGGYGGGCTGCCGGTCGACGTGCGCGAGGTGGACGTCTACTACTTCGCGCCGCAGAAGAGCTTTGCCTCCGACGGCGGCCTGTGGGCGGCGCTCGTGTCCCCGGCGGCGATCGACCGGCTCGCCGAGATCGCCGCGACGGACCGGTGGATCCCGCCGTTCCTCGATCTCACCAYGGCCCGGGACAACAGCTCCAAGGACCAGACCTACAACACCCCGGCAGTCGCGACGCTGTTCCTGTTCGCCGACCAGATCGAGTGGATGCTCGCCCAGGGCGGGCTGGACTGGTGCGTGCGGAGGACCGCGGAATCGTCGTCCATCCTCTACACCTGGGCCGAGAAGACCTCCTACGCGACACCGTTCGTCGCCGACCCGGCCGCGCGTTCACAGGTCGTCGTGACGGTCGACTTCGAGGGGGTGGACGCCGCCGCCGTGGCCAAGGTGCTGCGCGCCAACGGTGTCGTCGACGTCGAGCCCTACCGCAAGCTCGGCCGCAACCAGCTGCGGGTGGCCTGCTTCCCGGCGGTCGAGCCGGCCGACGTCGAGGCGCTCACCACGAGCATCGACTACGTGGTCGAGCACCTGTAGGTGGTCGAGCACCTGTAGGCGCCGGGAACCGGCGGGAGCCGCCGGCCAACCACAAGGGCCGGGGCCGCGGGAGACGCCGCGGCCCCGGTGGGGCCGCATCCGGTCAGCGCAGCGGGCGCTCCGGTGCCGCCTGGGCCGCCTGGGCCGCGATCGGGTCGATCCCGCTGTCCCCGACCCCGCTACGGTCGTCTATCGGGACATACGACCGCTGGTCGTAGCCGATGTACAGCTGGCGCGGTCGGGCGATCTTCTGCTCGGGGTCGAGTAGACCCTCCTCCCACTGCGCCARCCATCCCGGCATCCGGCCGATGGCGAACAGCACCGGGAACATCTCTACCGGGAAGCCCATCGCCTGGTAGATGATGCCGGTGTAGAAGTCGACGTTTGGGTAGAGCTTGYGCGCGACGAAGTACTCGTCCTCCAGCGCGATCCGCTCCAGCTCCATGRCCAGGTCGAGGAACGGGTTCGTGCCGGTGACCTTGAAGACCTCGTCGGCGACCTGACGGATCACCCGGGCCCGCGGGTCGTAGTTCTTGTAGACCCGGTGGCCGAAGCCCATCAGCTTCTTCTTGCCGTCCTTCACCTGGGCGATGAAGGCGGGGATGTTCTCGACCGACCCGATCTCCGAGAGCATCCGCAGCACCTGCTCGTTGGCGCCACCGTGCAGCGGACCGTAGAGCGCGGAGATCGCGGCGGCGGCCGCCGAGAACGGGTCCGCCTGCGAGCTGCCGACCGCGCGCATCGCGTTGGCCGAGCAGTTCTGCTCGTGGTCGGCGTGCAGGATGAACAGCACGTCGAGGGCGTGCTCCAGGTTGGGGTCCGGCTCGTACTTGAGCTCGGTGGYCTTCCACATCATGTTGAGGAAGTTGCCGGCGTAGGACAGGTCGTTGTCCGGGTAGACGTACGGGAAACCGACCGAGTGCCGGTAGGAGAACGCCGCCAATGTCGTGATCTTGGCGATCAGGCGGACGATCTGCAGCCGGCGCAGCCCCGGGTCGTCGATCGTCTTGGCGTCCGGGTAGAAGGTCGACAGCGCACCTACCGTGGAGACCAGCATGCCCATCGGGTGCGCGTCGTGGTGGAAGCCGTCGATGAACTTCTTGATCGACTCATGGACCAGGGTGTGATGGGTGATCTCGTCTTCCCAGGTCGACAGCTCCTCGGCGGAGGGAAGCTCGCCGGCGAGGAGCAGGTAGGCGACCTCGAGGAAGCTGCTCTTCTCCGCCAGCTCCTGGATCGGATAGCCGCGGTAGCGCAGGATGCCGGCGTCACCGTCGATGTAGGTGATCRCACTCCTACAGCTCGCCGTGTTCGTGAAGGCGGGGTCGTACGTCATCAGCCCGAAGTCGTCGTCGCTCGTTTTGATCGAGCGAAACGCACTCGCACGTACCGCGCCGTCCGTAACCGGTATCTCATACGTTTTTCCGGTGCGGTTGTCGGTGACGGTCAGTGTGCTGACCTGCTCGGACACGCCGGGCTCCTCTCGCTGTGGCGGTGCCGCAATGACGGCACTAGCCCAAGTCGGGGCGCGCGTCCGGGTACGGAGCGCTCACGCCGGTTCGCTGGCTCACATGGTTGTTCCCAAGTTTGGCCGTTCGTGCCTGCACATGCCCGTGATCGGTGAGCTCCGTCCCACGTGTGCTACACCACCCCCGGTGGGACAGAGTCTCCCGTGGCTGYGCTCGGGGTTGGAATCACGCTTCGATGGTCACCGCGGCTCGCCCAACCGGGTGGACCGCTCCTCGCAGAGCGAGGAGCGGTCCTCGCCGCCGGCCTCGCCGCCGGTGGCTCGGAGCCAGGCGAGCACGGCCAGCACCCGACGGTTGTCGTCCGCGGAGGCCGGCATCCGCAGCTTTGTGAAGACGTTGGCTACGTGGTTCTCGACGGTCTTCGGCGCCAGATGGAGTTTGGCGCCGATGCCCTGGTTCGATCGTCCCTCGGCCATGTGCCGGAGCACGGCCCGCTCCCTGGCGGTGAGGCGTTCCAGTTCGTCGGCCCGCCGGCGATGGGCCAACAGGCCGGCGATGACTTCCTCGTCGACGACGAGCCGGCCGCTGACCACCCTGCGTAACGCGTCGTGCAGCGCGGTGATGTCGTCCACCCGGTCCTTGAGCAGATATCCGATGCCGCCGCCCCCGTCGCCCAGCAGCCGCAGCGCGTACGGCGTCTCGGCGTACGTGGACAGCACCAGGATGCCCATCGCGGGATGGGCCGCACGTATCGTCTCGGCCGCTATCAGCCCCTCGTCGGTGAACGTCGGAGGCATCCGGATGTCCAGGATGACGGCGTCGGGCCGGTTGCCGGCGAGCTGGTCGATGATCTCGTCCGCAGTCCCGGCCTGCGCGACGACCTCGACTCCCGCGGCGGCCAGCAGCATGGCCAGCCCCTCGCGGAACAGGGCCGAGTCGTCCGCGACGGCTACCCGCACGGGATGCTCGCAGTCAGCCGGGTGCCGCCGCCGGACGGGCTGACGATGCTCAGGTCGCCGCCGAGCGCACGTACCCGATCCGTGAGACCCGCGAGCCCGCCACCCTCGACCACGACGGCACCGCCCTTACCGTCATCGGTGACTTCGATCAGGATGCCGCCGTCCACGCACCGGACCGTCACCCGGACCTGGGCCGCCCCGGCGTGTTTGACCGTGTTCGTCAGCGCCTCGCAGATCGTGTAGTAGGCGCCGGCCTCCAGGATCGGCTCGAACCGGACGGTCGGGATGTCGAACTCGACCTTGACGGGGAGGGGCTCGATCACCACCTCCAGGGCTGGGCGCAGCCCACCCTGACTCAGCATGGCCGGGTGGATTCCCCGGGCCAGACTGCGCAGGTCCTGGAGAGCATGATGCAGATCCTCGCGAGCGGCTTCGATGGCAGAGATCGTATCGGGGTCGGAGGTCTTTGTCCGGGCGAGTCCCAGTCTGGTGGCGAGGGCCAGCAGCCGTTGCTGGACGCCGTCGTGCAGATCGCGCTCGAGGCGGCGCCGTTCGATCAGGCCGGCCTCCACGATGCGGGCCCGGGAGGCGCGTACGGCGTCCAACTGCGCGGCCACGGCGGYGTGCAGCCGGGCGTTCTCCAGCGCCATGGCGCTGGCCTGCAGGGCGACCGTGACCAGGTCGCGGTTGCGCTCCTGGGCGGCGGTGGCGGAGATCAGCGCCAGTGGCGCGCCCGACGAGGTCGTCACCG
>NZ_MRUJ01000062.1:0-15066 GCF_002099325.1 Frankia sp. KB5
CGGAATCTCACCGAACAAGCGTCGCACATGGCGACCGGGGGTTTCGAGGGTTCCCCCCTAATCTCCCGGCGGCAACCCCCCGAAGAACTCTGGAGCTGCCCCCGAAGCCAGCGGTGGCATCGAAGGTGGAGGCTGGGAGAAACGGGTCGGTGTCCCTCGGGGACCGGGCCTTCGGGGCCGGGTCTTCGGGGCCGGGTCTTCGGGGTCGAGCCTTCGGGGCCGGAGCTCGCGAGAGGCCGCCTGTGGTGGTGGGTCGGCTGCCGCTGGGGGGTGGCCGGCCCACCTCCTGCTGTTTTCGGCGGTTCACCAGAATGTCATTCGTTTCTGAGTGTCGCTAACGAGTACCGTCGTGAGATGGAGACCGAGACGGCACGTGAGGCCGAACTCGCGTCCGCGCTGCGCCTGTCGGTGATGCGGCTTTCCCGGCGCATGCGCCAGGAGCGGTCGAGCCGGCTCACCCCCACGCAGACCTCCGCGCTTGCCACGCTGGAGCGGCACGGCCCCATGACGCTCGGGGAGATCGCCGCCCACGAGCGCGTCCAGCCGCCGTCGATGACCCGGGTGATCGCGCATCTGGCCGTCACCGGGCTCGTCGAGCGCCGGCCGCATCCCACCGACGGCCGTCAGGTGATCGCCGAGGTGACCGAGGCGGGTCGAGCCCTGCTCGAGGACGACCGTCGGCGCCGGGACGAATGGCTGACCGATCGGCTGGCCGAGCTCTCACTCGAGGAGATCGCCGCGCTGAACCGCGCCGCACCGATCCTGGACGCGCTTGCCGGCTCGTAGGCTGCCCGCCGATCCGAGCATCGTTCCGACCGCCGTTCAGAGCTCCACCCAACCGCCCTGCTGATGGGAGGTCTGCGCGGCGGCCATCAGGTGGTTCGCGGTGAGCAGGTCGTGGAAGGTGGCGCCGCGGACCAGCCGGGCGTCGTCGAGTTCGGTGGCACGCACCACGTCGTAGGTGGCCTCCATCAGCCCCGGCCGGGAGGTCGGCACGGTCGGCATCATCAGATCCCGGATGCCGCTGCCGTCCTGGCGGCGGACCAGACGGCCCCGGACGACGATGCGTCCGGAGTCGCCGCATACCGTGAGGGTGGCTGTGCCGAGGTTCCCGCCCATCTGCTCGTTGATCAGGACCGTCGCGCCGCTCGCCGCCAGCAGGGCCAGCGTCACCGGTGCGTCCGGGGTGAGCGCCGGGGCGGGCATCGCGGCCGGATCGGCGCAGACCGCGAGGATCTCGCCGCACCAGCGCATCGCCAGATCGATGATCTCGACTCGCCCGGCGGGCCCGTTCGGCGCGCCCACCACGGTCATCTGGGTGAGCCGGCCCAGGGAGGGAACGGTCGCCGCGACGTGGGTGGCAGCCGGCCAGGCCCGCCCGTCGAGCGCGACCACGTGGGCGAGATCACCCTCCTCGGCGAGGTCGGCGACCGCGCGCAGGGCCTCGGCCTCGACGGTCGCCGGCCCGGCCAGGAGCACGTGCAGGCCGATCTCGGCCGCTTGCCGGGCGACGATGTCGGAGGCGGGCGGCGGCATCTCCACGCAGACCGCCTCGATGTCGTCCGAGAGCAAGGTGAGCAGATCGGCGTACGCCCGTCGGACACCCGCCTCGGCGGCCCAGGCCAGGGACTCCAGCGGCTCCGGGGCGAGGAGACCGACGACGTCGACCCCGGCATCGCGCAGCACCTCGGCGGTAGTGCTGTCCGAGCCGTCGGTGACCAGGGCCATCGCGAGGGGCAGGTCCGGCTGCCGCCGACGCACGACGCGCCGCAGCTCCCGCCAGGCCTGAGAAAGGGCGGGATCGCGCGGCGGCACCAGATCGGGGAGCGTCGTCACAGCATTGATAGTGCTCCCCGTCCGGTGGCGAGGGTCGCCGGTCAACCCGATTGTCGCCGAGAACCGATCGGAGGCCGAGYGCTCGCCATCCGAGCCCGGAGCAGGTCCGTGCCGCACTGTTCGTCTCGTCCCAGGGAGACTGTCGTCTCGTCCCAGGGAGAGGGAGCCTGTCGTTCCAGGGAGGTTGAGCTGGCAACCAGACTGTTCGTGGCGGCCGTCCCACCCCCCGAGGTCGCCGAGGCGCTGCTCGCGGCCGTGCGCAGGACGCGCGCCGCGGCGGCGGATCTGCGCTGGACCACGCCGGACCAGTGGCACGTCACGTTCGCCTTCCTCGGGCCGGTGCCGGACGACCGGCGCGCCGAGCTCGGCGTGAGACTGGCGCGGGTGGCACGCCGGCACGGCCCGTTCGCCGTCGAGACGGTCGGCGGCGGACGGTTCGGCGATCGGGTGCTGTGGACCGCGGTGCGGCAGCCACCGCCGGTGACCGCGGACGCATCCGTCGACGGCATTGCCGCGGCCGCCGGTGACGTGGCAGGCTCGCGAGCCAGCCCACGCCTGACGGCGCTGGCGGTCGGGGTCCGGCGGGCCGCCGAGCGTGCCGGGGCGGCCCGCCGGAACACCCGTCCGTTGCGCGCACATCTGACACTCGCCCGGGTGCCGAACGGACGCGGGCGAGCACTGGAACCGCTCGTCGAGCTGTTGCGTGCCGATGTCCCACCGCTGCCCTGGAGCGTCGAGCGGCTCATCCTGATGAGCAGCTCGGGCGGCGGCGAGTCCGGATCATCCCCCACCTACCGGGCGGAGACGGTCTGGGACCTCGTCGGCGGTCAACCGTCGGTCGAGGGATCCGCCGGGCGGTAGCGGTAGCCCACGCGGCGGATGGTCTCGATGCGGTCCCGGTGCTCCGGGCCGAGCTTGCGCCGCAGCCGCGTCACCAGGACATCCACCGTGCGGATGTCGGGAGCCGACTCGTCGTCGACCTGATGGCCCCAGACCGAGCAGAGCAGTGCCTCCCGGCTGTACGCCTGCCCGGGATGGCGGACGAAGAAGTCCAGTACCTCGAACTCCAGGTAGGTCAGCTGCAGGGTCCGGCCGTCAACGGTGGCGAGCCAGGCGGTGCGGTCGACCCACACCCCGCGCTGGGGCGGCGGCGCGATCTCCCACTGGCCGGTCCGGAGGCCGGCGTCGGGCGTGTGCGTGGGCGCCGTCGCGGGCAGGGACGGTCTCGGCAGGGACGGTCTCGGCCGGGACGGTCGTGGAAGGGACGCCGCCGGAACGGACGCCGCACGGGAGGGCGCGGTGTGGGGCGTCCGGTACGGGAGGACGGTCGTCTGCGGGGGCATTGCTGGCCTTTCGGTCAGGTTTCTCTCGGTCACCGAAGATCGGGTGGGCGGCGAGATGCCGTCGACGTGTCAGCGTTCTGGCCGGTGGGTCCGCCGGGTACGCGGCGCGGTGGCGCGAAGATGGTGGCGGTGTCTCTCACCGGCGGCGGCGGGGGAGGGCGGGGCCGATGTTGTTCGGGGGAGGTCGGCATGTGCAGCTACCAGCGATGACGCTGCCCGGTGGGGCTTTCCTGGCGATGCTTGCCGGTTCGCGCGAGACGAGGCAACGTCGGTTGACAGACGGTGGCGTGCCCTGGTGCGGCGTCCGGACCGACTGACGCTTCGTGAAGCGCCGTGCGGGAGGTAGGCGGCTGCCCGTCAGGCCGCCGGACAGGCGGCCGAGGCAACGCGGAGCAGATCAATGTGGCCCCGGGTGACCAGGATCAGCCGCTTCAACACAAGAGCAACGGAAGCACACTGCTCCGGTGGTCGCCAAGCATTGAAAAGTATGACTTATCTCACCTCTTGGTCTTTCGGTGGAATCCGTGGTGCATGACGCCGGCCGTGGAGGTCCCGGGATATCCATCTTCCCGATGGAGAAGCGTGAATATACTCACGGACTGTTCCAGGAACYGCGGCCGGGGACGTCAGGAACAGGAGATGCCGTGGCTCTGCCTGATTTCTTCGTGATCGGTGCTCCCGACGCGGGTACGGAGGTCCTGCACGAGGAACTCGGCCGCCATCGATCCGTCTTCATGTCCGAGATCCCGCAACCGGGGTACTTCCTGGCCGGGCGCATCCTGGAAAGCGGGCTCGACGTCACCACGGCAGGCCGGGCCGGCGTCGTCTGTTCCGTTTGGGACAAAGCCGGCGGGAGTGCCGGTCGTCCGGGCTGTGTGGCTCGCGCCGGGCCGGGCGAGCGATCACCTGTCCGTCGGCGATCCGACTACGAGGCGCTGTTCGACGCGGCTCCGGCGGGTGCGGTGCGCGGCGAGAGCACCCCGTACTATCTCGCCGACTTCACGGCGCTGCGGCATATTCACGAACTGCTTCCCTACGCGAAGCTCATCGTCGTTCTTCGTGATCCGGTGGAGCGGGCCTATGCGAACTGGGTCCGGATGCGGCTGGCCGGTCTTGAGGACCTCGACGATTTCGAACGTGCCGTGGCCGCCGAGGCCGCCCGGACGGCCGCGTGCTGGCCATGGCCGTGGCGCTACCTGGCCCTGGGCAGGTACGGCACGCAGCTGCAGCGGCTGTTCACGCTGTTCCCCCGCGAGCAGGTACTCCTGACGGCGCACCGCGATCTGATCGGGGATCCCGCCGCCGTCATTCGACGGGCCCACGGTTTCCTGGGGGTCAAGCTGGGGGTCAAGCTGGGGGTCGAGCGCCGAGGCCGTCCCGGGCCACCCGGGACGTCCGTGCCGACGCCCCCGTCCGTGCCGGCCTTCCCGGCCCCCCGGCTGGATCCGGCGATCGGGGCCCGGCTGCGGGACGGGTTCCGTTCCGATATCGCCCTGCTGAGCGACGTGACGAGACGCCGGTTCGACGAGTGGCTCGTCGAACCGGCGGACGACTCCTGACTATCATCCCGGCCGCGAGCAGCCCGGCCGCGAGCCGAGAGGGTAGCGTCGAGCGGGATGAGCGTCTCAGCAAGCAGCGATTCCACGGGTGGTGCGCACGCCCCCGAGGTACCGCCCGTCCCGGAGGGCGGCGAGCCCGCCGCGACAACCCGCCCGTCCGCGCCCGAACCGTTGCCCTACGACGGGGTCGCCTCCGTCGCGGTGGGAACCGTGCTGTGGGCCATCGCCGCGCTGGTCATGGCGTTCTTCCTCGACGACCTGCGGGGCGATGGCCGGCTCTGGTGGTTCGCGACGGCGATCTGCGGCTTCGTCCTCGGGCTCGCCGGCCTGTGGATCGTGATCCGCCGCCGCAACCGGCTGCGGGCGCGGGGAAACCCTGACCACGCGGATCGATAGTCCGGCGACCGGAACCCACCGGCGCGGCTCAGGTCTCGTCGAGGTCGTCCTCCGCGGCTCGGAAGGCGGCACCGTCGGGGTCGCGCAGCGCCGCGGCCAGCRCATGCCGCCGGTCCCACTGCCCGCCGCGCCAGGCCAGGGCCCGCGCGAGCGCGTCCGAGCCGGCCTCGGCATCCACGTGGATCTCGCCGCCGATCCCGCCGAGTACCCGCCAGGGCACCCGGGTTGGCCGGCCGGCGAGATCCTCGACCAGCAGCGGGTCGTGAACCCGGTACGGTGTGCCGTCCGGTGCCTGCCGGGCCTCGCCGGGGCCCGCCGAGGCGATCTCGCAGGTGCCCGCCTCGGCGGTGAGGCGCACGCCGAGGACGTGGGCCACCTCGGCCGCCCGGTCCAGCGGGAGACGCAGCCCGAAGCGGTCCGCGCCGAGCAGCCCCAGCATGTCCGGTGCGTCCACCACGACGACGTCGGCGCAGGCCCGGACGCCGTCCGGGGTGCGGACGGTCAGCGGCGGGTCGAACCGCCCGTCGTGGGCGGAACCGTCCGGCGCCGTCAGGACCCGGGCCACCGCGTMGACCGCGGCGATGTACAGCGTGCGAGCCGCGGGCCACGGCACGTCCCGGTCAACGTCGCCCAGCCGGTCGAGCAGGTCCATCACCGCGCCCAGGTCGCCGAGGACGTCCTCCAGCGTCAGCCGGCAGCCGAGGTGGCGCAGGAACTCGTCGTCGACCCCCGGGAGCGGTGCCGCCGGCGCGAACAGCCCGGTGAGCAGGGGGTCCGCGTCGGGTAGGACGAGCTCGCCCGGAGGCAGAACCCTGCTGTCCCGGTGCGCCGGGTGTTCCGCGGAGCGCTCCGCCGGGTGTTCCGCGGAGCGGGGCACCCGGCCGTCGCCACCGACGGGCAGCACCGCGTGCCGCGCCAGCCACCAGCGCGTATAGGACGGCTCGGGGGCGAACACGATGTCCCGCAACGGTGGTCGGGCGAGCTCGGCGAGCGCCTCGGGCCAGGCGGTCCGGTCGACGAGTTCGAGGTCGCGTACCGCCGCGAACACCCCGATCATGGCGGGTGCCGGTGGCCCGCCGGGAGGCGGCCGACGCAGGTTCGCCGAGCCGCCCGGCGCGCCGTGGTCGTCCGCCGCGACGTCGTCAACCCAGATGTCGCTGTCGTCGAGGTCAAGCAGGATCTGCTCGTCGGGATCCAACGGCAGGTCGTGGGCGTGCAACACCCCGAAGGTGCGCAGCACACCGACCTTCGCCAGTACCTCGGCGGGCCAGGCCCGCGCGACCTCGGCGCTCAGGGTGCCGAAGGGCGCGTCCTCGGCGAGCACCCGATCCAGGGGGCCTCCCTGGATCAGCAGCTCGCCGGCCGGGGTGAAGTCACCGTCGCCGTCCGGCAGCAGCAGCTCGTCGAGCCAGCTCAGGTCGGCCGCGGACTCCTCGCCCGCGTCCCGGACCAGCGCCAGCACCGCGTTCGCCAGGGCGGTGAGATCATCGGGATCGTCCTCCGGATCGGCGTCCAGGACCGCCTCGCGTACCGCCGCATCCCTTAGGACACCCGCTGGAGTGCCCTCAAGCGCGCCGAGGGTGYGCAGGGCATCCCGCGCCGCGTCCTGGGCGCAGGCGTCAGGATGCACGACCCGCAGCGGCAGCCCCGATCGGGCCAGCGCGACGATGTCGAGGTCGGCGGTGGGCAGCAGGGTCCCACGCGGACCGGTGACCATCCGCGTCCGCAAGGCGCTGGACCCGGCTGCCCCGCGCGGCTCGGTGTCCTCCCAGGGCGCGGGAACCTCCGTGACCGGTASCGGAAGCGCGCCGAGCGCATCCCGGTCCGGCGCCCCGACCAGGAGCGGATAGAGACGTCCCCACCAGTGTGGCGGGCGGGGCACCCCGGAGAGCAGCTCGACTAGGGCGGYGCTGTCCACCCGTCGAACGCCCAGGGCGGAGAGTGCGGTACGCCACCGGCGGGCCGCATAGGCCGCCGGGAGCAGGCCGGGAACCTGCCCATCGACCTTCGCCGCGACGGTGTCGTCGCTATCCGGACCCGCCCCGTCCGTGCCGGCGATCTCGGCCGGGTCGGCCTCGGTCCAGGCCTCGGCCGGGTCGGCTCCGCAGGAGCGCAGCAGCTCGGTGACCGCATCGGTCGCGGGGCCGAGATCGCAGACGGAACAGTCCCGGCCACGCAGACCGGCGGGCAGCATCGCCGCGTCCGGGAGAAGTCGGGTCAGCACGTCCCGTAGCCTGCCGTCGACTTCGCCCACCGGCAGCCCCGTCGGCACGAGGGCCAGCGCGGCCAGCGGGTCGCCAGGTGTCTCGGCTGGGTTCCTGCCGGCGTCTGGGTTCCTGCCGGCGTCTGGGTTCCTGCCGGCGCCCAGGTATTCGGCCAGCGCCACGGTGGCCGCGCTCAGCTGATCGGTGAGCCAGTCTCGTAACGGACCCGATACCGTGTGTCGACGCGAGGGATCCAGTGGCAGCTCGACGCTCGCCAGGATCGGCAGCGAGATCGGTTCGTCCGTCGGCTGAGGTGCCCGCACGACCCGGGCGACGCCCTCGGGCCATCCGCCGTCGCGGACCATGACCCGGGCGGTGAAGCGGTTCCGGCCGCGCTCCTCTACCGGGCGGTCGGCCAGCAGGTTGGCCGGGATCACGCCGCTACGGGCGATGCCGCGCCAGCGCTCGCCGTCGAGATCGGCGATCTCCACGCGGGTCGCCGTCACGCCCGGCGCGGGCTGGGATGAGCCGCCCCCGCGGATCCATCGACAGGTGATCGTCCGAACGGCCCCGTCGACGTCAACCACGATCTCGCTGGGACCGCCGAGGACGAGCGGCAGGGTCGGATCGAGCCCGGCCAGCAGATCCCGGGCCGCCGTGGCCGCCGCGACGTCCCGCAGCGGGAGGCGGATCACGGTGTCGTACCCGTCCGGCGGTGCGGGCGGCGCGGGAAGATCGAATGGCAGCCGGAGGATGGGTACCGCCCCGTCGCGCCGGGCCAGTTCTTCGGTCAGGCCCGGCGCCGGCGTCGTGGTGCCGGCGCAGCCCACCCCCGCGGCCGTCACGGCCTTGATCACCCTGCTCTTCGACCAGGTGACTCCGGACGCCCTCCCGCCCGGGCGGGACCGGGAGACGATCGAGGGATCGTCGCTCACCGCGAGCACTGCGGCGAACCCRGCGCCGAACCGCCCTACCGACGTGGTGTCCCGTTTCGCCGAGGCACGCAGGGTCGACAGCGCCTCCACCCCCGCCGGGCTCAGCGGTGCCCCCGTGTTGGCGATCTCCAGCAGGCCCCCGGGACCGGCGCCGGTCTTCGAAGCATCCGGAGCATCCGACTCCGAAGCGGAGGTGCGCAGCCGCAGGTACACCCGGGCCGGGACGCCGGCCTCACGCGCGGCGTCGACCGCGTTCTGCACAAGTTCGACGACGAGGCGGTCGCGGTAGGCGCCGAGAGCCGCGTCCTCCTCGGCATTGGCGTCTTCCCGGAAGCGGGCCGGGGAGGCGGCCCAGGCGTCAAGAACCCGCTGCCGGATCGCGGCGGTTGCGTACTCGTCGGCGGGAGCGCGCGGGATCGTCACTGGCACCCGTCCATACTCGTCTTCCTGCCCGGCAGGGCGGGGGATCGGGTCCGGCACACCGGCGCGCGCGGACAGCCGGATATAACTGCGTACCGTTTTGTACCGGTTTGTACTAGGTGTTATCGGGTGGTGCCTGGTGGTATCTGGCAGGTGGGCTATCCGGCCGGGACGCGGCGCCGGGCAGGATGGAGGGGTGCCACCCCGCGGACGCCGCCAGGATCCCAGGGCGACCGGTACCGAGCTGGCCGCGACGTTGGCGGACCAGTGGCAGCGGATCGTCGATGCGGTGAGTGTCCTGCCCGACGGGGCCCTCGGGGTGCCGAGTCCGCTGCCCGGCTGGACGGTCGGCGACCTCGTCCTGCACGTCTCCCGCTCCGCGTCCGCGCTCACCGAGGCCCTGGCCCCCGCGGTCCCGGCGTCCCGGCGCACGACGGATCTCGTCACGGCGAGGGATCTCGTCACCGCGAGCGGCTACCTGACGGGCGCCGGAACCCGGACGGAGGCCGTCGCGGACACCGCCCGCTCGCTGGCGGCGAACCGTGGGCCGGCCGAGATCAGAGGCCGGCTGGCCGGCGAGGTGTCGGCCGCGGTGGCCGCCATGGCCGCGGTGACTCAGGAAGCGGTGGTCCCGACGCCGGGCGGCCCAATGCGACTGGCGGAGTTCCTGCGCACCCGAGCGGTCGAGGCGGTGGTGCACGGCCTCGATCTAGGCGTCACGCCGGTCCGGGATGCGCTCAGGGCGGCGACGAAGGTGTTCGCGGAGATGTTCGCCGAGCGGGCACCCGGACGCTCGGTGGAACTGCGGGTGCCGCCGTTCACAGCCGTGCAGATCGTCGAGGGTCCACGCCATACCCGGGGCACACCGCCGAATGTCGTCGAGGCCGAACCCGTCGCCTTCGTCCTGCTGTGCGCGGGCCGCCTGCCGTGGGCCGAGGCGGTGGCCGACGGCCGGGTCGCGGCCAGCGGCGAGCGCGCCGACCTCAGTTCCTACCTGCCCCTCCTGTAGATGCGGGTTGGCTGGTCCGGATGATCTACCAGGGACGATCTGGTCCGTCCGGGCATGCGCGCACAACGGCCGATGCGCGTCCTCACTGCTAGCGTGGTGGGAGGTAGCTGCCGGGGTGAGGCGGTGGTCGGAGTGGTCGGCGCGTCTCGGCACGTCAGCGGACGAGCCCGGCACCTCTGTGGTCCCGCATGGTCCCGCGCGAGATCGTCCGCATTCTTCGGTGTCCCTGACCTGTCGAGGAGTCCTGGTGCCAGACGTCGCACCCCGCTTCGGCGCCACCCCCGGATGGGAATCAGACCTCTCCGACGAGCCGGGGCCGCGTGACGCCTGCGGTGTGTTCGGGGTGTGGGCGCCCGGTGAGGACGTGGCGAACCTGGCCTACTACGGTCTGTACGCGCTGCAGCACCGCGGGCAGGAGGCTGCCGGCATCGCGGTCGGGGACGGTCGGACCGTGGTGGTCTTCAAGGAACTGGGGCTTGTCGCTCAGGTCTTCGACGAGGTCACCCTGTCCAGCCTGAGCGGCCATGTGGCGGTCGGTCACACCCGGTACTCGACGACGGGCTCCTCCACCTGGGAGAACGCCCAGCCGTCGTACCGCACCGCCCGCTTCGGCGGCCCCATCGCGCTCGGGCACAACGGCAACCTCACCAACATCGTCGAGCTCGCGCGGACGCTCGGCGCGGAGCGGGACCGCCTGCGGGCGACCACCGACTCGGACCTCATCACCGCCATGCTCGCCGACCATCCCGGCCCGACCCTCGTCGACGCGGCGATGGACGTGCTGCCCCGCCTGACCGGGGCCTTCTCGCTGGTCTTCTCGGACGCCTCGACGCTGTATGCCGCCCGGGACGCGCACGGGATCCACCCGCTCGTGCTCGGCCGGCTCGACGGCCATCCCGACGGCGCGTGGATCATCGCCAGCGAGACGRCCRCCCTCGACATCGTCGGCGCCACCCTCGTACGGGAGATCGTTCCCGGCGAGCTGGTCGTCATCGACGCCGAGGGGGTGCGTTCGCGCACGTTCGCCCGGCCCGATCCRCACGGCTGCCTGTTCGAGTACGTCTATCTCGCCCGCCCGGACACGTCGATCGCCGGACGTTCCGTGCACGCCACCCGGGTCGATGTTGSCCGGCAGCTGGCCCGCGAGGCGCCGGTGGAGGCCGACCTGGTCATCCCCGTGCCGCAGTCCGGGGTACCCGCCGCGGTCGGCTACGCGGAGGAGTCGGGTATCCCGTTCGGTGAGGGCCTGGTCAAGAACTCCTACGTCGGGCGCACCTTCATCCAGCCCTCGCAGACGATTCGGCAGCGCGGGATCCGGCTCAAGCTGAACCCCCTGCGGGATGTGATCGAGGGGCGTCGCCTCGTCGTGGTGGACGACTCGATCGTCCGCGGCAACACGCAGCGCGCGCTGGTGCGCATGCTGCGGGAGGCCGGCGCCGCCGAGGTCCACATCCGGATCTCCTCGCCGCCGGTACGGTGGCCCTGCTTCTACGGCATCGACTTCGCGACCCGCGCCGAGCTGATCGCCAGTGAGGCGGGCATCGAGGAGATCAGAGCCTCTCTCGGGGCCGACTCGCTGGCCTACGTCTCGTTGGAGGGCCTCGTCGAGGCCTCCCGCCAACCGGCCGGCACGCTCTGCCGGGCCTGCTTCGACGGCGTGTACCCGGTTCCGCTGAACGATTCCGACAAGCTCGGCAAGCATCGGCTGGAGGCGACGGGCGGCGCGGAGACCACCGAGGACATGATCGCCGAGGCGTTGCGGCGCGGCGTGACGCTGGGCATGAACGGTGCCGATCCCTCCCCGGACAACCACGACGCCGAGCCTGAGCCCGAGCCCGATCTTGAGTCCGAGCCCGAGCCGGCCGGGGTGAGGCCCGCATGAGCGGTGGATTGAACTCGTACCGGGCGGCCGGGGTCAACGTGGCCGCGGGCGAGCGTGCCGTCGAGCTGATGCGCGGTCACGTCGCGCGCGCGATCCGGCCCGAGGTCGTCGGTTCGCTCGGCGGATTCGCCGGCCTGTTCGCGCTGGATACGGCGCGGTACCGTCGGCCGCTGCTCGCCTCGTCGACCGACGGTGTGGGCACCAAGATTGCCGTTGCCCGGGCCCTGGACACGCAYGACACCGTGGGCATTGATCTGGTCGCCATGGTTGTCGACGACCTCGTGGTGTGCGGCGCGGAGCCGCTGTTCCTGCTCGACTACATCGCGTGCGGCTCCCTGGTCCCCGCGCGCGTGGCCGAGATCGTCTCCGGCATCGCAACCGGCTGCGAGCAGGCGGGGGCGGCGCTGGTCGGCGGGGAGACCGCCGAGCACCCCGGGCTCATGGGTAGCGACGACTACGACCTGGCCGCGACGGGGGTCGGGGTCGTGGAGGCCGACGACGTRCTCGGGCCGGAGCGAGTCCGGCCCGGGGACGTGGTGGTCGCGATGGCATCATCCGGCATCCACTCCAACGGCTTCTCGCTCGTACGGCATATCTTGTTCGGTCCTGTCGATTCTGGCCAGCCCGGTGGGATTCCCGAGACCGCGCGGGAGGATCTGGAGGCATACGTCCCGTCCCTGGGGGGCACGCTGGGCACGTCCCTGCTGGTTCCGACCCGCATCTATGCTCGGGACTGCCTGGCGCTGGCCGCGGCTGTCGAGGTGCACACCTTCGCCCACATCACCGGCGGCGGTCTCGCGGCGAACCTCGCCCGGGTCATCCCGCCGGGCCTGCTGGCCACGGTGGACCGGGCGTCGTGGTCAGTGCCCCCGATCTTCGGTCTGCTCGCCGAGCGCGGCGAGGTGACCCAGGCGGACATGGAAGCCACCTTCAACCAGGGAGTCGGCATGGTGGCGGTCTTGCCGGCCACCGCGGTCGCCGACGCTCTCGCGCTGCTCGCCGCGCGGGACGTGCCGGCCTGGGTGGCAGGGGAGGTCGGCACGGCGGACGCTCCGGAGCCAGCCGGCGTGGCCAGGGCCCGGCTCGCCGGCCGGCATCCACGCTGAGGCGGCCCGTCCGGGACAGCACGTCCGGGACAGCACGTCCGGGCAGGGCAGCCCCTCCGGGCAGGTTGGGCAACCTGTCCGGGCAGCCTGGGCTGATCAGGAGTGAACTGGCGAAGAAGCATGCAGCGCGGCCAACATCACGGCAGCACGTTATGGCGGTGGGAGCCCGGGCCTGAGCCCGGACGACCACCGTCGGCGACGACCACCGCGGTGAGCCTGCCGCGGTGAGCGACTACCGAAGCGACGCTGTCAGCGGGAGGAACGTCGATCGTCCTCGTCGTCTGCGTAGGCGTCGTATCCGTAGTCGTCATCTACGTACGAGTCGTCGTTGTTGTTCTCGCGCGTCGAGCCCGCGCCCAGATCCGCCTTCAATCGGTCGAGATCCATAGTGGGCGAGTTGTACTTGAGCTCGCGGGCGACTTTCGTCTGCTTGGCCTTAGCTCGGCCGCGCCCMATGGCTCGACCCCCTCGAACATGACGACGGGGACCCGCCCCGGTGCTCTCACTGTCTCGTGCTTCCCGAGACTACAGGGACCGGAGGCTTCTCGGCACGCCAACCCGACAGTTGCCTGTCCCCGGACAAGGTGTCCGCGATCGGAAACGGTGTATGAACCCGCTTGTCCGGTGGGTTCGATCGGGGATATCCGCTCGTCCCCGCCGTCGGCGGCCCGTTTGACGGGGCCTGGATGTGATCACCGTCACCTGTTCCCATTGACGTTCAGGCCTCCGCCGGGCGGGTGATCGTGCCTCGCCTCACGGTGTGCCTCGCCTCACGGTGTGCCTCGCCTCACGGTGCGTCTCGCCCCATCCGCGGTCGGCGTCAGGGCAGCAGGATCCCCCGCAGGCGTCCCACGTCGGTCATGCGGCGTTCGGCGAGCCGCTCCGCGGCCTCGGTCGGGGTCACCTCCTCGGCCTCGGCGAGGCGGAACACCTCCGAGGTGGTGTCGAAGATCTGCGCGGCCCTGGCCCGGGCCCGCTCCGGCGAGTAGCCCTCGATCTCGTCCGCGACCTGGATCAGGCCGCCGGCGTTGACCACGAAGTCGGGGGCGTACAGGACTCCGGCGTCGGCGAGCTGCCGCCCGACCTCGGGCTGCGCGAGCTGGTTGTTGGCGCCGCCGCAGACGACGCCGGCTCGCAGCCGGCGGACGGTCTCCGCGCTCAGCGCTCCGCCCAGCGCGCAGGGGGCGTACACGTCGATGTCGAGGTCGAGCAGATCGTCCGGGTCCGGCACGGTCTCGGCCGCCGGGAACTCCACCCGCAGCCGGGCCAGGGCCACCGGGTCCACGTCGCCCGCGACCACCGAGGCGCCGCTGTCGAGGAGATGCCCGACGAGCCGCCGCCCGACCTTGCCGACTCCCGAGACCGCGACGCGGCGCCCCGCCAGGCTCGGCGTTCCCCACCGGTGCCGGGCGGCGGCGCGCATGCCCTCGAAGACCCCGTAGGCGGTCAGCACGCCGGAGTCGCCCGAACCGCCGTGCGCCGGTGACCGTCCGGTTACCCACCGGGTTTCCCGGGCGATGACGTCCATGTCCGCCACATAGGTACCGACGTCGCAAGCGGTGATGTATCGGCCGCCCAGTGATGCGACATGGCGGCCGAAGGCGCGCAGCAGTGGCTCCGACTTCGCGACGGCCGGATCACCGATGATGACGGCCTTGCCGCCGCCGAGGTCCAGCCCGGCGCAGGCGGCCTTGTAGGCCATCGCCCGGGACAGGGCGAGGGCGTCCGCCAACGCGACTTCCTCGTCGGCGTAGGGGTGGAAGCGGGTACCGCCCAGCGACGGCCCCAGCGCCGTCGAGTAGATGGCGATGATCGCGTGAAGACCCGAGGGACGGTCCGAGCACAACAGCACCTGCTCATGGTCACAAACGGCGCTGAACAGGGACGACATGGCGCACCTCTCTCCTCGGGGCCTTCTGGGGGCCTTCTGGGGGCCTCCGTGGGGCCCGTGGCCCCCACCGCCCTGATCCCGCGCGCGGGCCAACCACCCCGCGCCGCGCCCAGGGCCCGCAGATCGTGTCCTGGCGAACCCTACGGCGCCGGTAGGCCGGACGGCTTGTGTGTGGACGTGCCAGGATCGAGGCATGCCAGGATCCAGGGCATCCGCGTGGGTGTCGTCGGTCGGATCGCGCGCGGTAAGTGGGTCCTGAGGTGCCCGTCGTCTCCCCCGCGGCGTATCTGCGGGTGTACGAACCGCTCGCTGCCTTTCCCGCGGCCGAACGTGGCCGCTGGCAGCGTTACGCCGCCGCGGGGCCGCCTTCGCGCCGGGCCGGGACCCGCCGGGAGCGGGTCCTGGCGCTGGTCGCGACCGTCCATCCCACCCTTGACGTCGCCGACGAGTCGGCCTTCGTCCAGTGGATCGACGGTCTGATGTTC
>NZ_MRUJ01000063.1:0-4758 GCF_002099325.1 Frankia sp. KB5
AGCACCTGCTCATGGTCACAAACGGCGCTGAACAGGGACGACATGGCGCACCTCTCTCCTCGGGGCCTTCTGGGGGCCTTCTGGGGGCCTCCGTGGGGCCCGTGGCCCCCACCGCCCTGATCCCGCGCGCGGGCCAACCACCCCGCGCCGCGCCCAGGGCCCGCAGATCGTGTCCTGGCGAACCCTACGGCGCCGGTAGGCCGGACGGCTTGTGTGTGGACGTGCCAGGATCGAGGCATGCCAGGATCCAGGGCATCCGCGTGGGTGTCGTCGGTCGGATCGCGCGCGGTAAGTGGGTCCTGAGGTGCCCGTCGTCTCCCCCGCGGCGTATCTGCGGGTGTACGAACCGCTCGCTGCCTTTCCCGCGGCCGAACGTGGCCGCTGGCAGCGTTACGCCGCCGCGGGGCCGCCTTCGCGCCGGGCCGGGACCCGCCGGGAGCGGGTCCTGGCGCTGGTCGCGACCGTCCATCCCACCCTTGACGTCGCCGACGAGTCGGCCTTCGTCCAGTGGATCGACGGTCTGATGTTCGTCTGTCCGTGGTCGACCCAGCTGCGGGTGTGGCAGGCGGCGCTCGAGTTCCGCGGCCTGATGCCCGACCGCGTCGCGGAGGCGTTCCTGCCACGGCGGATCATCGAGCCGGCCGAGGTCGAGCTGGACCGGTGGAAGGCCCGCCGCCCCGCGCTCAAGGTCCACGTGCAGACCTGTACCTGGATGGTGCCACCGCCGTGGTTCCTGCTCTTCGACCCGGCCGAACGGTCCCTGGTCACGGGGGACACTGCCGAGCGGTCCATGATCTACCGCACCACGATGAGCCTCGCCAGACGGCGGGCGGGCCGGGCGGTGGAGGCGGTGGAGGCGCTGYGGGCGAGCTCTCCGGACGCCCCAGGAGTCGAGGGCGTCGGCGAGCTGGCCCGTTGGCTGGGGTCCTTCCATCCGCAGAGCAGGGTCGAACTGGACTACGACGGGCTAGTTGACCTGCTGGACGATGACATGCTTCGGCGCGACAACTCTGTAGAGGACATCGTCGAGGCTGTCAGTGCGTTACGCCGTGGGCGAACAGACCTAGCGGTCGAAGCCTACGAACGAGTCCTGATGAGGTGGAGGCCCTTGCAGGCACGGGAATCCGCGAGCTGATCGGCGCATTCTGTTAACTGAGAGTTGCCGCCCGCGTCGGACGAGCTGTGACTAGTCAGTAGATGGTCCTGACGTGCCATGTCCGAAATGCCCCCGAAGGATGCACGATCTGTATGGGACGGAGCGACGCTCTGTGACGGGAGGCCAACGCAATGACGACACGAACGCCAGACGCTGAGCCGCTGYTGACGCCCGCCGAGGTTGCCACGATGTTTCGGGTAGACCCGAAGACCGTGACCCGGTGGGCGAAGGCCGGAAAGCTGACGTCGATTCGGACTCTGGGCGGTCACCGCCGGTACCGAGAGGCGGAGGTGYGTGCCCTGTTGAAGGGAGTTCCGAGCATCGGAAGTGACATCTAGGTTCGCGCCAACCTGGCGCGTTGCACGAGCCCCCTCCTCTCCTCGGGTGCGGGCCGCACGGCTGACAGTGCGAGGKTGTCGGTCGTGAGTCCCGCGGAATAGGGCCGAAGGTCTCGAGAGCGGTTGATCGTCCCGTATCGGACGACGGCCGGAGGCTGCGGTATCACCATCGGGCCGCTGATGGAGGGGTAGATAGATCCAGGCGTCGGGTCGTCCGGCATGTGGGTGAGCCCATGCGTCGGGATCCTGTCCCGCCGACGTCCCGCGTCAAGGACCACCTCCGCACCGGGAGGGCGCTGGGTGGACCTGCTGGGGAACCGGCGGACGGCCGTTACGGCTGTCCGCCGGTYTCGTCGCGCTGGGCCAAGGCACTGGACGGACGGCCGAGGCCCTGGACAGCCGAGAGGCTGGACAGAGATCGCTGGACAGAGATCCGAGCTGCCCGGAGGTTGATCATCGTTGGACCGCCGCCTGGCGCCGTAACCCGCCCGGCACCGTGACGTCGGGCGGCGCCGATAACCAGGGCTGGGGGCGGGAGTCGACTGTGCCCGGTTTCCGGCCCAGTACCAGCGCGTTCCGGTTCACGAACAGCTTCGCTCCGCAACCGTTGTTGGCCGTTTCGGCGCCATGGTCGACTCGGCGGCTGGGCCTCGGCGACGCCAGCCGGGGCCTGTGCGGCGGGATGATCTACGCTGTGCGTGATCTGTTCGAGGCCGGAATCGGGCCGCCGCCTGACGTCGTGGCGCCGGCAGTCGGTTCCCCGCTGTACGCGTACCTCGTCCGCCGCCTGCTGGAGAGCTTCGACATCCCGCGGGGGGTGGCCCGCTACTACCGGCTCATGCAGGGCGCCGATGCCGACGTCAACCGGGGGATCCGGGTCCGGCCGGGAGTCGCGCGGACGAGCCTGGCGGATGAGTGGCCACGGATCCGGCTCGATCTGGACGAGGGGTTGCTGTCCCCGATCGGGATCATCACGGTGCGCTCCCCCGATCCGCGGCTGCTCGGCCTGAACCATCAGGTGCTCGCCTACGCCTACGTCCAGGCCGGAACGTCGATCACGCTCCGTGTCTATGATCCGAACACTCCCGGGGACCGGGCCGACGAGGTCACGCTGAGTTTCGATCTCGCCGGGCCGGCGCGGATCGAGCACTCGATCGCGATCGGGGGGCGGCCGGTCCGAGCCTTCTTCCGTTCCCGCTACCGATGGGTCGACCCGCGCCGCGCCATCGCGCCCGCGGCAGGCCGCCCCGCGGGGCAGGAGGCGCCGGGCCGTTCACGCCTGGAGAAGGGCCGGTGACGCGGCAGCCGGGCAGCCGGGTGGCCGGGTGGCCGRGCAGTCGGGTGGTTGGCCGGCCAGGGGAGCGTTCCCACGGGGATGCCGAGCGGTCGGGWTCGGCCCGGGAAGGGTTTGTCGTCCGACCGGGCCATCCCCTATGCTTGCGGTGTTTCRGACGATCGACGTCGCGGTTGGGCGGATGCGCAGCCTCGCTGAGGGTCGTCGCCGCGCCCCCATCGTCTAGCGGCCCAGGACGTCGCCCTTTCAAGGCGGTAGCACGGGTTCGAATCCCGTTGGGGGCACCAGAGGGTAGCCGATCGGCCACTAAATGCTAACATCTAGAGCGCCGGTCAGGTAGTCAGGCTGCTTGCTGATCGTTTCTTTGGCGGGCGATGACGTGGAGGTTGTGGACGACGGCGGTGCGGCGGAGGTAGAACAGGTTCTTGCGCTGCCCGYGGTAGYGGGYGCGGCGGCCCTGCCAGTGGCCGACGTGGGCGAGGGTGTGCTCGACCGCGGTGCGTTCCCGCAGGCGGGCGCGGCCGGCCGGGGTCGCCTGGCGTTCACGGAGTTCGGCGAGCAGAGTCTCGTCGGGATGGATGCTCACGCTGYGCCCGCGGGTGCTGGTGGTGCACTGTTCCCGCAGGGGACAGGCCGCGCAGGTCGCTGCTGGGAAACGGACGGTGCGGCCCGGGGTGAAGGGCATGACCACCCCGGCCGGGCAGGTGAGCTGGCCGTGGTCGAAGTTCAGGGTGAAAGCGGTCTCGTCATACCGGCCGGTGGTGTTGCGGACTCGCCACGCCTTACAGAACACCTGCAGGTTCTCGTCGCGGTCGCGGACCAGAGTGGAGGGCAGGTAGGCCCGGTCGATGTGCAGCTCGGTCAGGTTTTTCGCTACCCCGCGGCGCAGYCGGRCCACACCGGCCGGGGTGGTCTCGACGTCCTGGTCACGGACCTGGCGGGCCACCGCGACAGCCGCCCCGACCGGGGCGGGCTGGGCAGCGATGAAGGTCTCCACCGCCTCCAGGGCGGCCAGCACCACCGCCAGAGCGTGGTCCCGCTCGCCGGGGTCGTCCCAGTCGGCGTCCAACGCGGCTTTCAGGCTGGATCCGGCCAGCACCGGGGCCCCAGCCCGGCGGGCCAGGACGGCGGTTCCTTCGTCCAGCCCCCACCCCTGCCCGGCCGCGATCACACCCAGAGCCTTGCGCAGGGCGTGTCCCATGTTCGGGGTGTCCTCGACCCGGCCGGCGCCCCACAACGGACTGGAGTCCAACGCCGCYCGTAACGCCCGCGGCCCGAACCCCCCGCTCACCATGGCGATCTCGATGGTGCGTGCGATCAGCCGCCGATCCCACCCAGCGTTGATCAGCCGGGTACGGAATCCCACCAGGGTGCCCTTGGCAAACGGGGTACGGTCGGTGTCCAGGCAGTCCAGCACCAGCTGCCAGCGCCGGTCCATCACCGTCGCCTCGATCACCTCGTCGTCGGAGACACCCGTGTAGGCCTGCAGGATCAGCGCCAACGCCARCTGCGCCGGCGGCACCGGCGGCTGGCCCTTCGGACTGTCGCGGTAGACCTCGGCCAGCTCGGTCTGGAACGCCTCGTCGAACAGCTCATGCCGATACCGGCGCAGGAACACGAACAGCTTCGCCCGCCGCACCAGCCTGATCACTGTTTGTTCCGCAGCCGAGGGCTCCACCGGTGGACGCCACACCCCAGGACGCATCAGGCAGCACCTTCCGATCAGAGGCTGGCACCCGGCACCCACCCACCGGTGCTGCCTACCACAGATCACACACGGCTACTTGACCGGCGCACTAGCCGCCCGTCCGTCCCGAGCCCACTGAAATCCGCCGCGGAGCGTGCGCGCCGACCGCGGCTCGATTACCTGGGCGGTAATCGACCATCCCGGCGACTGTGGCACACGCTGTACGTGGCACAGCACCCTGCGGCCTGTGCCACGCACGATCACGTTGAGGAGGCTGATGTCA